>JASJGW010000224.1:0-7148 GCA_033791305.1 Gammaproteobacteria bacterium
GCTGCATCAGGCTTTCCAGCATAGCTTCGATCTTGGCCATGCGCGCTTCGATCATATCCAGACGCCGCACCACCTGCTCATGCTTGTTCTGTTGTCCCCTGCCATCGCGATCACAGCCCTGCTTCCTGCAGCCACCAGGACCTTTACCACCCTGGCCCATTCCCTTGCGCATCATTCCCATGCCCTGCTTTCGACACGATTTCTTGGGAGTATCAGTGCCGGATGCCCTGGCGCCAGCGGCAACCTCTTCCGAAGGCGTTTCCGGTGCCGCCTGTTCTGCTGCCATTTCGGTAGCCGGCGCAGCCGCTTCTGCAGGTGTTTCAGGCACTACTTGCGGCTCGACTAGCCCGGCAGCGGTCACAGCGGCTTCAGAAGTTGTTACCGCTACTGCTTGCTGTTCGGTCAATTCAGTAACGGATGCTTCCGCTTCCAAAAGTGTTTCATCGAGCGCTTGCTGTGTGGTCGATTCAATGTCGATGGGCACCACTTCTGCTGCCAACGGTTTTACTGTTACCGCCGGCGCTTCGGCCAAAACCGATGCCGGACCGGCCAGGAAAAACAGGATGTTTGCTGCGAGGATTGTAGACTTCATAGAATTCACCTTGATGCTGAGATAACCTGACTCCAATTGTGGCAGAGCCGTAATTTTATGATCTTGTTCCGGAAGCATAACGCACGTATTTAACCAGGATCAACCAGCCAAACGGCCAGACAATTATTTTCTTGGCGAAACAGAGCAAATACACAGTTGCAACATCAGACTACAGTCGCATCATTCGAGTCTGACCCATTGATTGATATCGGCAATCTTCCCAGGCCGACACGCCTGTCAGCCTGGTAAATAATTAACGAAGCGAGCCATTGCCCATGAAACGCATACCCAACTCTTGCCCATCGAGCAATCGCTGCCACCATCTTTCACCCTGATCACACTGAAATCTTGCCCGAATCTGCCACGCCAACCTGAAGGCACCCGGTCTTTTGCCCTTTCCCCAGCCAATGCCGGCCTCCAAACCAAGCGATACCCTGTCACATCCACGCAAAGCTGCACCATAGATTGAACGGGAATATTCACCAGGATCAGCCGAACAGGCTGGCTCGCCTACAGCGCCTACTTTTGGTGAAAATCCGCTTGCGCCGCTGAGCCCAGGTCATGGCCGCATGCAGCGAGAATCCGGCAACCTGGCCCACGGTCGCGGCAGGAGAATCGTAGGAGTCGCGTTCGGACGTTGTTATAATAACTGATCCTGCAACAAAGGGAGCCCATCATATCCGGATTCCTTGTGATTTTTACGTGATAACTTCGCAGTAAGCTGTTCATACAGTAATTGTCAGGGTCGAAAGTAATGTCCAAGAACATACTGCTGGTCGAAGATAATGCAGACATTGCTCACCTGGTTGTCTTGCATCTAAAAGACCGGAACATGCAGGTGACACACATTGCCGATGGCAAGCGTGGTCTTGAGGAAGCGCTTTCTGACCGCTATGACCTGCTGGTGCTGGACCTGATGTTACCGGGAATGGATGGCATGGAGCTTTGCAGGAACCTGCGTAGTGCGGGGGTGTTTACCCCGGTGCTAATGCTGACGGCCAGAACCTCCGAACTTGATCGTGTCCTCGGACTCGAGGTAGGCGCTGACGACTATCTGGGTAAGCCGTTCAGCGTCCCGGAGCTGATTGCACGCGTCAATGCATTGCTAAGAAGGGCGGATGTCTATGCAAGCAAGGAGACGGTAGGGGACAAGGGTATTCTTGCTTTTGAGGGATTGTCTATCAACCCTGAGCGTCGTGAAGTCATGCTGGATAAAAAGCGCATTGAGCTGACTGCCAGGGAGTTCGATCTGCTGCTGCATTTTGCCAACCACCCGGGCCGGGTGTTCTCGCGTAGCCAATTACTCGACCTGGTCTGGGGGTACGGGCACGATGGTTATGAACACACTGTTAATTCCCATATAAATCGTCTCAGGACAAAAATCGAAATCGACCCTGCAAAGCCAAGGTTTGTGTTAACGGTGTGGGGTGTTGGTTACAAGTTCGCCGATGCTGGACTGCCCGGGGCTGCCAGCTGATGTTTCGCTCCCTCTACAGCAAACTGGCGGCAACCCTGTTTGTCCTGCTTGTGCTTGTTGGGCTGATACTGATGCAGCTGGTAAGGCAGTCCAGCGAGATGTACCAGCAGGAAGTTGCGCAGAAGCTCAATGTCGAACTGGCTCAGCATATGGTTGCCGAGCAACCGCTGCTTGATGACGGTCGTGTCAACCAGGCGTCACTCGAGCATCTTTTCCATTTATTAATGGTAATTAATCCGAGTATCGAGCTGTACCTGCTTGACCCTGACGGTGAAATACTTGCGTACTCGGCACCCGAGGGGAAGGTGGAGCGAAATCAGGTTGATATGCAGCCGTTGCAGCAATTTCTGCAAGGAAATGCGCGATATCCGCTGCAGGGTGATGATCCACGCAGTCTGCAGCGCAAGAAGGTATTCAGTGTGGCTCCGGTGACCAGTGGTGGAACTGTGCAAGGGTATCTTTATATCGTGCTGGGAAGCGAGCAGTACGACAATGTTGTGCAACTATTGCACACCAGTTACATCCTCAAGGCCAGCGGAATCATCCTGCTGGTATCGCTGTCTGTCGCATTACTGCTTGGTCTTATAGTGTTTTCCTGGCAAACCCGGCGACTGAAGTCCCTGTCCGGGGTTATCACGGATTTCACCGACAAGAGCTCCGGTCGCCGGTCTGCAGCTCGCTATTCCGGCAAGGCCAGAGGCGGGGACGAGATCGAGCAGCTTGGCAGGCAGTTTAATACCATGGCAGACACCATCAACCATCAGTTTCAGGAACTGGAAAAGATGGATTCGATGCGCCGTGACCTGATTGCCAATGTTTCACATGACCTGCGCACACCCCTGACGACCATGCAGGGATACATGGAAACCCTGTTGATGAAAGACAGCACGCTGTCTGTGGCGGACAGGCAGCGCTATCTGCAGACAGCGCTCAGTCACAGTCGTCGACTCAACGAACTGGTGTCGGAATTGTTTGAGCTGGCCAAGCTGGATTCCTGCGAGACGGTAATTTATTCGGAACCATTCTCCATGGGAGAGCTGGTGCAGGATATCTGTCAGCAGTTTCAGCTGAAAGCGGAACAGAAGTCCATCGCATTGCGCTCCGAACTCAGTCCACATGCCCCGCTGGTGTATGGTGATATTGGTATGATGCAGCGGGTGCTGGAAAACCTGCTGGAGAATGGTATCAGGCACACGCCCGAAGGCGGTGCTATTACGGTTACCGTAACCCTCGATACCGGCAACGTAATGGTGCGCATAACCGATACCGGAAAGGGTATTCCGGAAGGTGAGGTGTCACGCATCTTTGATCGTTTCTACACACTCGACAACCAGCGCTCCAGCAATGGTGGTTCCGGTCTTGGGCTTGCCATTGCAAGGAGGATTATCGAACTTCACGGCAGCAGCATTTCTGTAGATAGCAGGATGGACAAGGGCACCACCTTTTCCTTCTGCATGAATACACAGGCAGCCGCATGAGGAGGACGTGACAAAATTGTGATATTTACGTGAAACGGGCGTGAGTTTCCCCGAGTAGTCTGTGTATGTCCGCTACAAGGACGAGTACATATGACCAACCAAACACGAGGAAACCAGGCTAATGAAAACACGGACACAAAAATTTACCGCAGGTGCACTGGCGAGCGCTATGCTGGCAGCAGCCAGCCTGGGGGCGCAAGCTGCCGGCAAGGTCTACGAAGTTACCATCACCAATATAACCAAGGCCCAGATCTTTACGCCGATCATGGTGGCATCGCATCGTTCAGGTGCGAAGCTTTTCACGCTCGGAGAGGCGGCAAGCGATGAGCTGGAAATCCTGGCAGAAAGTGGCAACCCCGGCCCATTGTCAGACAAGCTTGCCGATGAGGCAGATGCTGATGTGTCTGTAGCAGAAGATGTGCTGCTACCAGGCCATTCGGTAACGCTCTACGTCAATGCAGATGGCAAGCAGAGATATCTCAGTGTTGCTTCCATGCTGGTGCCTTCCAATGATGCCCTGTTTGCAATCAACGGGATACGTGGTCCCAAGGGCAGGGACTCACTCAGCCTGAGGTCACCAGCCTACGATGCAGGTACCGAGGATAATGACGAACTGTGTGTGAGCATTCCAGGACCTCCATTCCTGTGCGAAGGCGAGGGTGTAAGCGCCGAGGGTGGTGAGGGCTATGTCTATATACACTCGGGCATCCGTGGCATCGCGGATCTAGATGATGACACGTATGACTGGCGTAATCCGGTTGCCAGTGTCAGTATCCGCAGGACGTCCAGATAAAGCAGCAAGAGTTTCCTCCTCCCCGCACGGGGAGGAGGAATTGTAATTCCGCAAACCAGCCTGTGCATGGCAAATTTCGGGTTTGTAACATGAAACCTGCAGTTTTCCAATTTTGCAATCGCTGTAACCTAATTGATACCTCAAACCACCATCTAATCATTCGAGCCTGACGACATTGATGTCATTGATGTGATGTTCACCCGGAACTCCGCGCCGGGTTCGCGGTTGACAACATCCACCTGGCCACCCATGGCCCGGGCAAGCTGATGTACCAGTGCCAGACCGATACCGGTGCCAACGGTCTCGCGGGTGAGCTCGTTTTCCGAACGATAGAACAGCCTGAAAATCTTTTTCATCTGGTCCCCGGGTACGCCAGGGCCGTAATCCCGCACGCTGAACTGCACACTGTCGTCACGCAGTCGCTGACAACCGATGTCGATGACTTTCTGTTCTGCACTGGCGGAAAACTTGATGGCATTGTCCACCAGGTTAATGAAGATCTGGATAAACCCGTCCGGGTCCACCTGGATGATAGCCTGCCCTGCTTCCGGTTCGCAGCACATATTCAGTTCAAAACCCGCACGTTCGAGCTGCGAGGACACACGGGAGCAGATGCCATCCATCAGCTCGGCCACGGTCATGGGTTTGATATCAACCTGCAGGTTATTGCGGGTCATGCGTGCCAGTTGCAGTACATTGGCGATCAGGCGTGACAGGCGCTCGCTTTCATCAAAGATATAATCGTAGTAGATCATTTTCTTTTCATCGGAGACCCAGCCCTCGCGCAGTATCTCGCCGTACATGCGAATCGAGGTAAGCGGGGTTTTCAGTTCGTGACTGACGGCGGAGACGAAATCCTGCTGCTGTCGTGTAAGATCGATTTGCCCCGCCCCCAGCCGGTACAGCAAATAAAAGCCACCACACAGTACCAGCAGCAGGATCACCGCAAGCCAGCTGATGACCCTGCCACCGGCACCCGCCGGCAACCGGGTGATACTCAGAATCAGTTCCACATCACCCAGCGGCGCTGACAGGCGTGTCTGAAAAAGCAGTGTACCGCGCAATGCCTCGGCGCTGGACAGATACTCCCGCGCCGCCCGCCCGCTGAAGGCTGAAAATACATCGCCCCGATACGCAACCAGCAGGTCACTCATGTTTGACAGCGCCGTATCGAGGAACATCGTTTCAATCAACCCCTGAACAAACGGCTGCTGTTCGATCAATGCGCCCTGTATGTAACGCTGACCGTCACGCCAAACCTTGCGGAACAGCACAAAATGGCCACTGTCGAGCAGACTGAATTCGAACGGATCAATCTCGCTCTCGAAAGTGCGGATGCGGATTTCGGTTTTAAGCCGTGACTGCGCCGGGGCGTCGGCCTCGCGTGTGCCCGCAAACAACGCGGTGTCGGATTCATCCGCCGATTCCGGCAAGGTACTGCGCTCCTTGCGTGCACGCTTGGCTACGACGGGCGCCCCGCTCGTGACCTGGCGCTGGACATCGTCGGCCGATTCGGACAGATAGCGGTAATCCAGTTTCAGATCCTCGACCCGGCCGAGGGTGCTGGCGGCCTGCTGCTTCTCCTGCTCACGGGGCGCGGCAGCCTGGTTGAGCCGGTCGAAAGCGGCTTGACCCGGCACCTGTTCTTCCGCCAGCTCAACCGTCGCCGGGACTGCACGATCATCCAGGGCGCGCTGCTCCAGTACCTCCTTGTCCCTGGCAATCAAAGGAGTAGCCAGATCAGCCTGCTTGTCGCGACGCGCTGCATTTGCATGCAATGCATCCGTAGCGGCCTCCCCGCTCGTCACCCTGCCGGTCTCGCTGTCCTGCACCAGCCGGTTGCGACTGAGGATCTGCTCTATTTGCTGTTGCAGGGCCAGCCGCTGTTCCAGTTCCTTGGCAGATATACCATAGGTCGACGCCACGGTCCCCGCCGGTGGCACCAGCGGTGTCGTGAATTCACCGTGGGTGTCGACCTGGAAGTAACCGACCAGGCCGGGAATGGGTGACGCGTGCGGATAGGCCGACAACGGCGAGCGCTGCAGAAAGTTGGCTGCCGGATCACCCGCCACATTCAGGAAGGCATAATCTGCAAACGAACGCGCTTCTTCGGTATTGACCAGCTGAATGATACGGGCATCAATGCGCGCAGCCAGTTCTTCTGCCAATATCCGGTGCTGGTGAAATGCCTCCCACTTTAACTGGCTGTAGGCCTGGTAGACAAGAATCCCGGTCGGGATAGCCAGGGCAAGAAAGAACACCGACAGCCAACGCCGCAGTCTTTTCCGGTCAAGTCCTGTGAGTGGAGTACGCAACATAGCTGGTATATATAACGCTGTGGTTCATCCCGCCAGCAGTCGATAGCCGGCACCGCGCACCGTGACAAGGTAACGCGGTTGCGCCGGATCCGGTTCAATCTTGCGCCGCAGCTTCGCTATATGAATATCGACGGTGCGGGTTTCTATATCGAGATTCTTTGCATACCCCCAGACTTTTGCCAGCAACTCATCCCGGGAAACCGGCCGATCCGAATTCATGTGCAAATACTGCAGTATCTCCACCTCGCGGCGGGTAAATGACAAGGCCTCCTCACCCCGTTGGCCCTGGAGATTCCGGCAATCGACCTCGACGTCTTGACCCAGCCTGAGGGTGGCATCCAGTTCAGCACCGATGCGTGAGCGGCGCAGCACGGCCTGCACCCGCAGCACTAGTTGCGCAACCGAGAATGGCTTGGCCACATAGTCGTCGGCGCCCAGCGACAAACCCTGGATGATGTCCTCATCCGTGCTCTTGGCCGTCAGCATGATG
>JASJGW010000225.1:0-3926 GCA_033791305.1 Gammaproteobacteria bacterium
GCGTGAGCACCAACGAGTCCTCACCAGAGAGAAAAGAGAAACGATGCCCACGGCTTGCAATCCTGTTTATAAGGACCTGCCTACGGCAAACTCCGAGTATCCATGAAGCCTCTTTACTGGCTGACGTCGCATACAACAAAGCATCTCACCACCCCGACCGTACCAACTCGATCTCGTGATCCGCCACGAAGGCAGGCAGTTCCGCACGCAGGGTTTCCCATGCGGCCGCATCACCCTGCCGCTCCAGCAGCGCCTCGATCAGTTCGTATTTGCGGGCGGCAATCAGCTGCCTGGACTCAACGGGCTGCCCGGCTTCCATAAGCGTCAGCAGCTGCCGTGCCGCTTTCTGCAACGACAGACCGCGACGGGTGGCGATAGCATCCAGGTCCAGACCTTCACGATAGGCCCGCCAGGTGTCGCGCAGCGACGGGCTCATTTGCGTGGCAGTCTCGCCATAGACTACACAATAGGTGGCAATAGCATCCAGGAAGTCGTGACCGTACTTCTCCAGCTTGTGCTGGCCCACGCCGGTTATCGCCAGCAGCTCCTGCACGTCCATGGGCTTGTCGCGTGCCATCTGCACCAGGGTCGCATCACCGAACACGATGTAGGGCGGCACGCCCTGTGTATTAGCAAGCTGCTTGCGCAAACTGCGCAACTCGTCGAACAGTGCCTCGTCACAGGAACCCAGGTCGGCATTTACCTTGCTGCGCTTCTTCTGTCCCTGCTCGCGAATGCGCGGCCTTGCCAGTTGCAGGCTCGTTTCGTCGCGCAGCAGCGGACGCGCGGCAGGAGTTAGCTTGAGCACCGAGAAGCTGGCGATATCCTGGAGCAACAAGCCGTGGTGAATCAGCTGGCGCAGAATCGAGGTCCATTCCTGCTCGCTCCGGTCGCTACCGATACCGTAGGTTGACAGCTTATCATGCTGCAGTGACCGAATGCGCTCGTTGTCCGCGCCGCGCAGTACCGCGACCACGTGCGCAATGCCGAAACGCTGCCCGACACGATAGACACAGGACAGGGCCTTGCGCGCCGTCTCGGTCGCGTCGAACTGTTCCGGCGGGTCCTGGCAGACATCGCAGTTACCGCAGTCCTGTTCCAGGCGTTCACCGAAGTAGTTGAGCAGGACACGCCGCCGGCAGGTCACACTCTCGGCAAGACCCACCATCGCGTTCAATTTGTGGACTTCAATGCGCTGCTGGTCAGCATTACCATTGTTGTCGATCAAACGACGCACAGTGACGATGTCCTGTGCGCCGAACAGCAACAGCGCGTCTGCCGGGAGACCATCTCGCCCGGCGCGACCGGTCTCCTGGTAATAACCCTCGATATGCTTCGGCAGGTCGTAGTGCACCACGAAGCGCACGTTGGGCTTGTCAATGCCCATGCCGAAGGCAACGGTGGCGACTACCACCTGCAGTTCATCGCGCAGGAAAGCCTCCTGCACACAGTCACGTTCGGCCGCTGCCAGGCCAGCGTGATAAGGCGCGGCCAGGATGCCCCTGGTACACAGCTTGTCCGCGACCTCTTCCACCCGCTTACGACTGAGGGCATAGACAATACCTGCCTGTCCCTGGCGGTGTTCCAGGAATCGCAGCAACTGTTCGACGGGTTTGTGCTTTTCCAGCATGCTGTAGCGGATATTGGGTCGATCGAAGCCGGTGACATGGCGCCTTGCCGCAGTCAGATTGAGGACCCTCACGATATCCTCGCGCGTCTGGGCATCGGCCGTGGCAGTCAGGGCCACGATGGGCACACCCGGGAACTGCGACCGCAGCATGCCAAGCTGCGCGTACACGGGCCGGAAGTCATGACCCCACTGTGAGACGCAGTGCGCCTCGTCGATGGCGAACAGTGCGATATCAACCTCCTGCAGTCGCTCCAGGAAGCCACCCGTGACCAGCCGCTCCGGACTAATGTACAGCAGGTCGAGTTCATGGGCGTGCAGGCGGGACAATACCCGGCGCGCGTCACCCGCGCTCATGGCAGAATTGTAACAAACTGCGGCGACACCGTTCGCCTGCAGGGTATCTACCTGGTCTTTCATCAGCGAGATCAGTGGCGAAACCACGATGGCCACACCCTGCCGGTGCAGCGCTGGTATCTGGAAGCACAGTGATTTGCCGCCGCCGGTGGGCATCAGTACGAAGGCATCAAGGCCGGCGATCAGATTCTCAATGATTTCCTGCTGATGCGGACGGAAGCTCGAGTAGCCAAAGACGCGGTCGAGAGTGGCATGGATAGCATGCGTGGTGGCCGCAGTGGAAAGCTTCATGGGCACTATTGTACCTGCCGGCGCGGCTGCAGGTGATAAAAAATCGGTAAAAAGATGCCGGACCGATGAGTAAAACCGGGCACAGAATCATTCCTTTTCGTTAATCTTCACGCCGTTTATGCTCACTGCATGCGACAACCATGGAAATCCTGCACAAGTTTTCTGTACCTCGTAGTATTTGTGCTCACCGCGGGACCAGCGCCGCTGTTTGCATCCGCAACAGGCACCAGCGGGGAACGTCTGCAGCCCGGTCCTTACGTGGTCGGCAACCAGGATTTCAGGCTGGTAGACAGCAGCCGGACGACCGCAGCACACAACGGCAATCTGAAGGCGGCGGAGCGCATCCTTGCAACGACCCTGTGGTACCCGGCGCAAAACAGGCCCTTTGAGTGGCTGCACCCCGGCCCCCGGCCACTTGCCAGACCAGCGTGCCCCGCTCCCCTTGTTGTCTACAGCCACGGCTTTATGTCCTTTCGGGGAAATGGCGCATATCTGGCCGAATACCTCGCAAGCCATGGCTATATCGTCGCAGCGGCAAATTTCCCGCTCACCCGTTTTGGAACAACCGGCGGCCCACAGTTTACTGACGTACTTAACCAGCCTGGGGATATCAGTTTTATCATCGACAGTCTGCTTGTCTGGAGCGATACCGCGGAGCACCGTTTTGCGGGATGTATTGACCGTGAACGCATCGGTGCCGTTGGCCTCTCTCTGGGCGGTTTGACCACGACACTACTCGCCTTTCACCCGGAATTCATGGACCCGAGGATTCAGGCTGCTGTCTCAATCGCCGGGCCTGTCGCCCTTCTCGGCAAGGAATTTTTCAGCTCGTCATCAACACCCTTCATGATGATAGCGACTGACATCGATGCCATGGTCGACTACCAGCAAAACGCCGCACAATTCAGGACCTGGCTACCCGATGCAACACTCGTAACTTTGCATGGCGGTTCGCACACCGGATTTGCAGGCATTGCTGCTCAATTGTTCCGCTGGATTGACAACCCTGACAGCATTGGTTGCCGGGTCATGCGGGGGAAACTTGACGACGCCGTTGCCATGCAAGATAACTTCATGTCAAAGCTGCGTGGTCAAGAGAGCGAAACCCCGGCAACACCGTACCTGCTCCCCTGCCGCAACCCTGAACTGCCGACTGCCCTGCGACCACAACATCAACAGACACTGACAAAACAGGCAGTATTCTGCTTCCTGCAGAGTCAATTCCATCCCGAGGCTGATGTCCGCCATGACTATACAGGGATTCTTGAGCGGTCACTGGCACTGGAAAATCCAGAGGTGGAGGTATCTTCGGGACAGTAACACTCGCTTCCCACCAGGAAATCAAAATACCTGATAGCAACATAACTGGCTGAATCACCTGGCGGAACTACTCGCATAGCAGAGAATGGCCTGCTGCATCCTGACCGACGAAGCGGGACTCGGACCAGTCAACCCACCGGAATAACAGGCGTGAGTATCAGTGCTGCGTCTCCAGATACTCAAACACGCCCAGTGCGGCGGTGGCACCGGCAGCAATCACGATCTGTTTGTCATGCAAATCCGTGATGTCTCCGGCTGCAAATACACCGTTGAGACCTGTTTGCCCACGACTGTCGACCTTGAGCCCACCACGCTCGTCCGAACGCCGCCA
>JASJGW010000226.1:0-4069 GCA_033791305.1 Gammaproteobacteria bacterium
GGCACCGCCGTGAAAACCCGGCCGCAGACCATGCCGCCGCCGCCATTGCCATCTATGATCTGGGCCGGCAAATAAGCCAGAAGTAGGCGGCTTGTAGCCGCGATCCCTTCGGGATCTTTAAGGAGGAAGAGGTCCATTCCATTTTACAAGCACGGCCTAAATTTAGTAAGACAGCAATAAATGATTTAGATCAACTCGCCACCCCGCCGCAGAATTGTAAAATAGCATCATTGTTTTCATTTCCAGACAGCCATTCATGACAAAACAACCCGTACATACTGACGCCACTCAGGCCGGCGAAGCCATCATTCGTCACTGGTTTCGCCGCTCACTTGCCGTTATCCTGGTGATCGGCATCATTAGCGCCGGCATCAGCTGGTACCTGGGGCGCGATACGACGCCGGTCATCGCCATTGAAGAGGCCATCGTGGCCGGCCCGGTAACTGAAGAGGATGCACAGCCACGATCACCCCCGGTGATAGTTTTCAGGGATATCACCCGTGCAGCAGGTATCGATTTTGTCCATACCAACGGGGCCTACGGTGACAAGCTCATGCCGGAGACTATCGGGAGCGGGGCGGCATTTTTCGATTATGACAATGACAGTGACCAGGACCTGTTGCTGGTGAATTCCACCTGGTTCCCGGGGCATGAACAGGAAACCAAACCCACGCTGGCACTGTACCGGAACGATGGCAGCGGCCAGTTCACCGATGTCACCCGGGAGACAGGGCTGGACATCAGCTGCTACGGTATGGGCGTCGCGGCCGGCGATATCGACAATGACGGCTGGACCGACCTGTACCTTACGGCGCTGGGGAAAAATTACCTGCTCAAAAACCGCCAGGGGCGCTTTACCGACATCACGGCCACCAGTGGCACATCCGGCCAGTCCTCCGACTGGAGTACGGCGGCAGCCTTCCTGGATGCAGACAATGACGGTGATCTTGACCTGTTTGTCGGCAACTACGTCCAGTGGACGCGCGAGGTCGACCTGGAGATCGACTTCCATCTCACCGGCCTGGGACGTGCAATCGGTGCACCCAATCATTTTTACGGTACTAGCAATCGTCTTTACCGCAATGACGGACAGGGAATATTCAGTGATGTATCACAGTCAGCAGGCATCGTCATCACCGACCCTGTCACGCAGGCACCGACTGGCAAGGCACTGGCCGTGGCCCCTGTGGATTATGACCGCGACAGCCGGCTGGACCTGTTCGTGGCCAACGACACGACCCGAAATTTCCTCTATCACAACCTGGGCGACGGGCGATTCGAGGAGATCGGCGCCCTGGAAGGCATTGCCTTCGACCGCAACGGCAAGGCCACCGGCGCCATGGGTATCGATGCCGCGTACTTCCGCAATGACGAGGAACTCGGCATCGGCATCGGCAACTTCGCCAATGAGATGAGTTCACTGTATGTCACTGTCGGCGGGCAGCCACCCTTTGCCGATGAAGCGGTCCTTGAGGGGTTCGGGCCCGCCTCGCGACAGGTGCTGACCTTTGGGCTGTTCTTCTTTGACTATGACCTGGACGGCCGTCTCGACCTGCTGCAGGCCAACGGGCACCTGGAGGCCGAAATTAATGTCGTGCAGTCCAGCCAGACCTACGCGCAACCCGCGCAGTTGTTCTGGAATTGCGGCTCGATCTGCCGCAACCGCTTTGTGACGGCCACCGGGACCGGTGACCTCGCCACGCCCATGGTCGGCCGCGGTGCCGCCTATGCGGATATCGATAATGACGGGGATCTTGACATAGTGATCACCCAGAATGGTCAGCGGGCCGTGTTGTTCCGCAATGAACAGTCACTCGGGCACCACTGGCTGCGTGTAAGGTTAGCAGGCGGCAATTCAAATAAAAACGCCATTGGCGCGGTTGTGGAGCTGTCGGTTGACGGTATCACCCAGCGGCGGGTGGTCATGCCGACACGCAGCTACCTGTCCCAGTCAGAATTGCCGCTCACCTTCGGTCTGGGTACTTCAACCGCAGTCGATGAATTGCTCATTACGTGGCCGGACGGTCACCGACAAACCGTTCCGGTTCCCGCGGTCGATATCCTGATGACCATCAATCAATCCAACAGCCCATAGGTTCTCTATGTCATTTGTCTCCATAATCCAGTTGCTCACACTTGCTGCTTTACTGCTGACCGGTTCTCCCCTCATGGCCGGAAATGCAGCATCCAGTCTGCCGGCATCACTGGCGAACAGCTTGCGTGCCATCACGGAGGTCAATCTCGATGACATGGATATACAAGCCCGGGACAGCATCCAGCTGGCACGCCGCCAACTCAAGGAGGCACTGCAGGTACAACCCGTGCAGGCAGACAAACTCGCCGCGGCCTATGGCGAACTGGGCGGACTCTACCAGGCCCATTTGGTCTTTCCGGCCGCCGCAGATTGCTACCACAACGCCATGCAACTGGCCCCGGATGAGTTCCGCTGGGTCTATTATGCGGCCTGGCTCGCCGATACAGACGGTCGCACCCGGCAGGCCCTGGCGCATTACGAGCATGCCCGGAGACTAAAGCCCGGCTATCAGGCCGTCATGGTACGGATGGGGAATGTCCTGCTTGACCTCAACGAGCTGGAACGGGCGCAGGCAGCGTATCAAGAGGTTGTGGACACCACCGGACTGGAGGCGGCAGCCCTGTATGGCCTGGGGCAAATTGCTCTGTTGCAGCGCGATTATGACACGGCCATTGCTGCCTTTACCCGCGCCCTTGAGTATGACCCGGCAGCTTCCCGTATCCATTACCCCCTGGCGCAGGCCCTGCGGGCCAGTCAACGCAATGACGAGGCCAAGGCACAACTGGCCATGCTCGGCGATCAGCCACCCACCTTCAGGGACCCGCAAATCGAGAGCCTTGAGGCATTGAAGGTCGGCTCACGCATCCACTTCCTGCAGGCCATGAAGGCCATCAAACGACAGGACTACGCAGCGGCCAGCAAGGCCTTTGCCGAGGGGGTGGACATGGAACCGGACAATGTTCTTGCCCGCATCAGTTATGCGCGTACGCAGTATTTAACCGGCGACAAGAACGGGGCGCGGCTGGCCCTGGAGACGGCGCTTGCCCTGCAACCGGACAACGCGCTGGGCCTGTTCCTGCTGGGGGTGCTGACGGAAGAGCAGGGCGATGCCGACAAGGCAGCCGATTATTACCTGCGCGCTATTCACAATACACCTGACCATGCCGGCGCAAATTTCTACCTGGCCAACCAGTATTACCGCGAGGGTAAGCTCGCATCAGCGGTTCAACACTATGCCAGCAGTATTGCTGGAGAAGCGGGCTATCTTTCGGCCTATATTCCCTACATCGGTGCACTGATACTCAGCGATGCACCTGCTGCCACCCTGAAAAATGTGCTTGAAACGGCAACCCGGCAGTTTCCTGAAAACCCCGTTTTCCAGGCCATGCAGATCATGCTGCTGGCCGCCAGCCGAGATACAGCGATTCAGGACCCGGAAACGGCGCTGAGAAGTGCACAACAACTGAACGACCGGTACCGCATACCGCCACACCAGGAATTGCTGGCACTGGCCTATGCAGCGACAGGTAACTACGAACAGGCGACAGCCATCCAGGAAGAATTGTTGTCCTATATACAGCAGCACATACCGACAGAGGCAGACCGTGTGGCCCGTACCCTGTCTTACTACCGGGAGGGTAAACTTCCCCCGCTGGATGACTTGATTGACCGTACTGCCTTACAGGCACCGCCATTCATTGCAAGCGCAACGCTTCGCGATTACCCAACAGCCAGGCCTTATTGAGCGCATCGCTCCCGGCATCCTGCCTCCCGCGACGTACCTACGTCCCTGTAGGCAAAAAAAAGGCGCACCCGAAGGTGCGCCTTGGCACTGCACAGATACCGGTTCAGCACTCAGGATTTAGACCGAACCGATAGCAGCTGCAGATTACTGTGCTGGCGCCGCGGCTGGAGCTGCCGGTGCTGCCGGTGCTGCTGGTGCTGCCGGTGCTGCCGGTGCATAGCCGTAGCCGTAGCCGTAGCCAGGATAGCCGCCATAACCACCGCCATAGCCATAGCCGGGATAGCCGCCAT
>JASJGW010000227.1:0-9578 GCA_033791305.1 Gammaproteobacteria bacterium
ATTGCGCCGGTTGTTGACAAAATCAACCATGCGCTGCGTGGATTTGAGCGCCCGGATGCGAATGTCTTCGGCTACCTGGATTTCATTACGACCGGTTTTCAGCACCTCCGCAAGATTGCGCAGGTGGTTCATTGCCATCCACGGACAGTGGGCACAGCTTTCGCAGGTTGCCCCTTCACCGGCTGACGGGGCCTCCAGAAAGGTTTTATCCGGCGCCGCCTGCTTCATCTTGTAAAAAATGCCATTGTCTGTGGCGACGATAAATTTACTGTTGGGCAATTCCTTTGCAGCATTGATCAGTTGCGTCGTGGAGCCGACGACATCAGCCAGGGCTATGACAGCCTCTGGAGATTCAGGATGAACCAGGATAGCCGCATCCGGATGAGCATTCGCCAGATTTCCCAGAGCCACTGCCTTGAAACGCTCATGCACGATACAACTGGCTTGCCAAAGCAGCATGTCTGCACCGGTAATCTTCTGAACATAACTTCCCAGGTAACGGTCAGGCGCCCACAGAATCTTTTTACCCTGTTCTGCCAGGTGCTTCACCACATCAACGGCGATACTTGAGGTTACTACCCAGTCGGCACGGGCCTTTACCTCGGCACAGGTATTAGCATATACCACCACGGTACGGTCGGAGTGTGCATCACAAAAGGGAATGAACCGCTCCGGCGGGCAACCGAGATCCAGAGAGCATTCGGCCTCCAGTGTCGGCATGAGCACCCGCTTTTCAGGATTGAGTATCTTGGCGGTTTCACCCATGAAGCGTACGCCGGCGACGACCAGGGTGCTGGCCGGATGCTGGTTTCCAAAACGGGCCATTTCCAGTGAGTCCGAGACGGTGCCGCCCGTCATGTCAGCGATCATTTGCAAGTCTTCATCGGTGTAGTAATGTGCGACCAGGACGGCATCTTTTTCCCTCAGCAAGGCCCTGATTTCTTCAGTCAGGTTTTCTCGTTCCCCGGGTGCATAGTCCGGGCGGTCAATACTGCCGGGGATCGGCCAGGTTACATCCGGTGAGGCTGGATGGGGTGTCGCGCCTGGTTTCTCGTTCATGGGATGGCTTGCCTGGGGTTCCGAAAGTATGTCCGGTTTTATTTGTAACTACTTATTATTAAGGTCTTTTTCAGATAAGCAGTGAAGGTGCTCGTTGTGTGCATGCTCAGGCAGCCGTTGTCTGAATGTCTTTGCTGCTTTTGCTGGAGATCCGGTTAAGCAAGTTTGCTGCTTCCGCATCACCCTTGTTTGCGGCCAGCTGGAACCACCTGGCCGCCTCGGTGTGGTCACAGGGGACGCCTTCACCCCGGAAGTACATTATGCCGAGATTGGCTTGTGCGTCCAAGAAACCCTGTTCAGCGGCTTTCCGGTACCAGCTGGCAGCCTTGCCGAGGTCCTGATCCACACTGGCGCCCTGGTCATACATCACGCCAAGGTTGTACTGGGCTTCAACATCCCCCAACTCTGCCAATGGCAGCCATTCATCATAGGCTGCCTTGTAGTCACCTTTCAGGTAAGACTGGTAGCCACCTCCGAGGATGGTCCATGTGGGCAGCCCCGACATCAGGAATGAGCCAAATACCGACGTTTCATTAACATAGCTGACATTCTAATAAGTTTCTTCATATTATGTATAGCCATTGTTAGGTAGGGTTCATAGAATGGGTGTTATTCAGGGTCGCATGCAGCGACCACTGCCAGTTATCGATGGTAGCAGAGTTGCTGACTTAACTCTTTCTTGTAACCATATGATAGTGGATGTTGAAGTGTAGCGTATCCCGGTCCCCGTTGTTTTTCTGGCGACCACCGGTTGTGGCTGGATAACGAAATTGATTGCATCTCTGTTGCAGGGATGCTCTGTTTTGAACATGGCAGTAAAGGAAGGGGGCTGGCTGAAATGCAGCACTATCACCGATCGCTGATCACCCTGGTCGTTCTGCTACTGCTGTGTGCCAGCCAACTTTCATCAGCCGTCACTTTTGACCATGGATTTGTCGAATTTGATGATGCCCCGCTTAAAGAGCCGTTATCCTTTCCCGACTGGTTCAAGCTCAGTTTTCTGGATCTTCGTGAAGATGTGAGGGAGGTGCAGGAGACCGGCAAGCAGGGCCTGATGGTTTACTTTGGCCAGAAGTATTGTGCCTATTGCAAGCAGTTCCTGGAAAGGGATCTGGAAGCCGAAGATATCCAGTCATATGTACGTGAGCATTTCGATATGATTGGGCTGGATATCCACGGTGATCGTACCGTGACAGATATGAATGGCGATGAACTGGCCGAAAGTGCGCTGGCTGTCCGTGACAAGACAAATTTCACACCTTCCGTGATTTTCTACAACACTGAAGGTCAGGAGGTGTTGCGGTTAAGGGGATATTACCCGCCATACCGTTTCCGTGCCGCGCTGGAGTATGTGGCAGATGCGCATTACAAGGATGAGGATTTTCGGCAGTATCTCGCGCGTGCCGATGTGCCGCTGGTATTTGAACCTGGCGACCTGAGTGACGAACCGGTATTTCTGCCGGGTCCCTATATGCAGGACCGGAGTGTGATCCCGGGTGAACGCCCGCTGGTGGTATTTTTTGAACAGGGAAACTGTCATGCATGTGATGTACTGCACACGGGCCCCATGCGAGATCCGGCAATCATGGCCCGTTTCGAACAGCTGGAGAACATACAGCTCTCGTTTTGGTCGGATACACCGGTGATTACACCGTCCGGTGAACGTTTGACGGCAAGACGCTGGGGAGAAAGACTGGGGCTGTTTTATACGCCCACCCTGATATTTTTCGATAATAACGGCAGAGAGATCATGCGCGTTGATTCGGTGGTGCAGTTCTACCGATTACGGAATGTACTGGACTATATCCTCTCAGGTGGCTACCGGGAATACCCGACATTCCAGCACTGGCGTACCTCACGCAGTCCCAGGTTGCTGCAATAAGCGTTGACCCGATGGCGGGATCAGCTCTCCTGCCAACGCTTGAGGACCAGGGTTGCATTGGTGCCGCCAAAGCCGAAGCTGTTGGACATCATGATATTGGTGCCTGCATTGTCGATACGCTCACGAATAATAGGAAAACCTTCACCAGCCGGGTCCAGCTCACTGATGTTAGCTGACGCGCTCAGGAAATCTCCCTGCATCATCAGCAGTGAATAGATGGCTTCGTGGACGCCTGCCGCGCCCAGGGAATGCCCGGACAGTGATTTCGTAGAATTGATCTTCGGAATATTGTCGCCAAATACCTTACGTACCGCTTCCAGTTCCCGCATGTCGCCGACCGGTGTGCTGGTGCCATGTGCATTGATGTAATCTATAGGTTCATCCACAGTTGACATGGCCTGTTGCATGCAACGTACGGCGCCTTCACCGGACGGTTGCACCATGTCATAACCGTCGGATGTCGCACCGTAACCAACGATTTCGGCGTAAATCCTGGCACCCCGTGACCTGGCGTGTTCCAACTCCTCCAGAACCAGCATGCCGCCGCCGCCCGCAATAACAAAACCATCCCGGGTCGCATCATAGGGGCGGGAAGCAGTTTCAGGTGCGTCGTTGTATTTTGAGGACAGTGCGCCCATGGCATCGAACATTAATGTCAGTGTCCAGTGCAGCTCTTCGCCGCCACCAGCGAAGACGATATCCTGTTTTCCAAACTGAATGAGTTCATAGCCATTACCAATACAGTGTGCACTGGTGGAGCAGGCCGAACTGATGGAGTAGTTCACCCCGAGGATCTTGAACGGGGTGGCCAGGCAGGCAGAGTTGGTGCTCGACATGGTGCGCGGGACCATATACGGTCCTACCCGGCGGAGTCCTTTTGCTCGCAGGGTGTCGACTGCGAGGGTAACATTCTCGGTCGAAGCACCACCCGAACCGGCAATCAGTCCGGTCCGGACATTGGAAATCATGTCTTCGTCAAGCCCTGAATCTTCAACGGCCTCTTTCATGGCGATGTAGTTGTAGGCGGCACTGCTACCCATAAAGCGTCGCAGTTTACGGTCAATCAGTGATTCAATATCAATGTTGACAGTGCCTGCTACATGGCTGCGAAAGCCAAGTTCCTTGTATTCAGGTATATATTCTATTCCTGATTTTCCTGCCTTCAGGGAATCGGTTACTTCCTGCTGGTTGTTTCCGATACTGGAAACAACGCCTATTCCGGTAACGACGACACGACGCATAATAATTTTCCTAGAAATTCGATGTTGAGGTAAACAGGCCTACGCGTAAACCGGTGGCATGGTAGATTTTACGGCCATCAACTTCCATGACGCCATCGGCAATACCCATATTGAGTTTGCGCTGGATAACACGTTTCATGTCAATACGGTAGGTTATCAGTTTGTTTTCCGGTGTCACCTGCCCGGTGAACTTGACTTCCCCTGCCCCCAGGGCACGGCCACGCCCGGGGCTGCCCGCCCAGCCCAGGTAGAACCCTACCAGTTGCCACATCGCATCCAGCCCCAGGCAGCCCGGCATCACCGGGTCACCAACAAAGTGGCAGTCAAAAAACCACAAGTCCGGTTTGACATCGAGTTCGGCAATAATATGCCCCTTGCCATATGCACCACCCTTATCACTGATATGGATAATCCGGTTACACATTAACATGGGCGGCAATGGCAACTGGGCATTGCCCTTGCCGAACAATTTCGTATTACCGCAATCTATCAGTTCCTCGTAGGAGTAACTGTCTTTTCTATCCGCGACAGTATATGTGGCAGCCTGGGTTGTATCAGTCATTGTTTAGGTCGTATACCTGTCTAAGTTAAGTCGCGGTATTCTAATCTACTTTAAGGTCATTCTGCACACGCTCATGTCTGACGGCCAGGTATATCACACTGCAGGCAAGTGGTATTTCGGCCGGATCACAATCGGGGGCAGGATAACTGCAGGAAATATCAGGGTTTAAGCAGATCAGTCCCGGAAGTTAATCGTTTGCAGCGGTATCTGCAAGCCGGGGTTGTCTAACCTGCTGATTAAATGCTGTAAATCATCTGTCTTCTTACAGGATACGCGTACCCGTTCACCCTGGATGCCGCTTTGAACCTTCAGTTTTGTCGCCTTGATGTCCGCTACCGGCCTTCTTGCCGAATCCTGATCGATACCTTGCAGTACTGTTACCATCAGGCGAAAAAAAACATGGCCAGTAAAACGGCCATGTTTTTACAGTATCTGCTTGTGCCAAGGAGACTGCCTGGTCAGGATCTTCCGGATCGTCTGAAAATTGATCTTGTGCCGTGCAGCAGCCGTTTGAAGAAACCGGGCCGTTTCTTTACCTTGAAGTCATGAGGTGCCAATGACTGCGCATCGTTGGTAGCGGATGTTGTGTCGGTTTTAGCTGCTGAAGCATCTTCATCAGGTGTTACCGGCGGGAGGGGAGATTCCGTTTTGTATTCATAGGGCAAAAAGTCGCTGCCTGGCACACCAATGATGATTGTTTCACAAAATACACTTTCAGGAGTGGCGGTGGGTGTTGGCTCTTGTGCTGTAGTCTGTGTGTCTACGGGCGTCCGGGTTTCTTCGCGTACCGGTGTACTGTCTGTGCCTGTTGCCGCCTCGTTGGCATATTTAGCTGTCATGTCAGGAACCGGACCGGCAAATCTGGCCGGCTGGTTTTCGGGGGCTGTCGCGGCACGGCATTCAACAGCAGGAGGTTGATCATCTGAGAGTGTTAGTTCATCAGTTGTTAAATCTATCTCGATAATCTCCATTTCTTCAAGCTGGAGTTCGCTTTCGACGGGTTCGGACACACTGGTTACGGCTTCTTCGAGCACCACAGGTGCTGTTTCCTCTGGCGTACGGGGATTCTGCGGGACCGGGGCCTCATTTTCAGTACCTTCAAGGATAACCTGGTTGCCCCCCCGTGATATAGCGTAAATAAGGCGGCTGTCGGCAACTGACAGTAATTCATCAAAGCGTGTGTCGCGCAGGATTTCAGGGGCAGCAACGCCAATACTAACGGTAAAACGAATTCTTGTTTCACCCTGTTTCAGGATGCGTGCACTAATGTCTCTGTTGATGCGGTCGGCCAGGTTGTGGATACCGGCCTTGTTCATGCCCGGCAGCAGCAAGGCAAAGCGGGCTGTCCCGATACGGGCTGCCATGTCTTCATGCCGGATACCCGATTGCAGGACTGTTGCAACAGCTTTAACTATGGATTCCGAAGTTGCCTGTCCATAGCGTTTGAACAGGTCACCAAAATCATCAATCTCAATACGAAATACTGCCAGGCTGGTTCTATGGCGTACAGCATAGGAGAGTTGCTGATAGCCATGACTCATGAATGCCTGCTCGTTTGCAAGACCGCTGAATGTATCAGTTGTTATCTGATCTTCCAGCGTGATGGTTTCTTCCGTTAGTGTCTGGACCGTTGTATGTGCGCTTGCAAGGGCCTGTGTACGTGCCAGCAGGTCAACCGCATCAAATGGCTTGCCGATAAAATCGGTTGCCCCGGCGCTGGTGGCGCGTTCCTTCACTGCTTCAGAATCATTTGAACCGGTAATGACGATGACCGGTATATTTTGTAGTTGGGGCAGATGGGAACTTCTGATACGTTCAAGCAGGCCGAATCCATCCAGTTTGGGCATGGTAAGGTCGGAAACAATCAGGGAGAAGGATTCTTCACTACCAAGTATTTCCCAGGCGTTCTCGCCGTCCACGGCTTCGACGGTCTCGAAATGATCTCGCAGGATCTTGCGTGCCGTGACCCGGATAACTTTCGAGTCATCAACTATCAATAACCGCTGTTTTTTACCTGCTTCGTCGCTCATTGCTCCGCCTGTGCTGGTGTGATGATGCTTGCAGTCGTATCGGCATTCGGGGTTTGACCTTTAACCCTCAGGGAGGGGCTGGTGGTTGCTCCGGTTGGTCTTTCCAAAGGCATAACAAGCCATTTCCCCGGGGAAGCGGGTGGTCCTTAAATGATGGTGATATGATGCGTCTGGAGCAGTGCAACAGCCCGGTAAATTCAGCCGGCGATGCAGGTGCCGATGTCCTGAAAACACCCTGGTTCAGGGGCGGCAGGCGGGTAGACAGAATGGTTCTCGGAATACAACAGCAACTAAAGCGCCTGGATGCGTTTGTCTGGGATGATGACCTGCAGGAAATAACCGGCATGCACAAGCTTCTGGTGTTCGTGCTGCGCGTGCTGCACCTGCTTTTCAAGGAGTTGATGGGTGGCCAGCTGAATCTGCGGGCCATGAGCCTTGTTTACACAACCCTGTTGTCGATTGTGCCATTGCTGGCCGTGAGTTTTTCAGTGCTCAAGGGTTTCGGCGTTCATGACAAACTCGAAGTGCTGCTTTATAACCTGTTGATCCCGCTGGGCCCGAGTGGCGTGGAAATAACCGACAAGATTGTCAGTTTCGTAGATAATGTTCGTGTCGGTGTGCTGGGGTCGATTGGTCTTGCGTTATTGATCTATACAGTTGTTGCACTGTTGCAGAAAATTGAGGCGGCTTTTAACTTTGTCTGGCAGATTGAAAATCTGCGGGCCTTTTCGCAGCGTTTCAGCAACTACCTGAGCGTAGTCCTGATTGGCCCGGTGCTGATCTTCAGCGCGGTCGGGTTCACGGCAACTGTCCTGAACATGGATGTTGCACATCGTTTGGCCGCGATAGAGCCTTTCGGCACACTGATGCTGTTTGGCAGCATGCTGGTCCCTTATGTTCTCGTTTGCTTCGCATTTACCATCATATATATTTTTATACCGAACACCCGTGTCCAGTTTAAAGCGGCCCTGATCGGTGGCGTAATTGCGGGTGTGATCTGGAAAATCACTGGTTGGGGGTTTGCCGCATTCATTGCTTCCTCATCCAAGTATGCAGCGATTTATTCCAGTTTTGCCATCCTGATACTCCTGCTGATATGGGTGTATCTGAGCTGGCTGATACTGCTGGTTGGATCGCAGATTGCCTATTTTGTGCAGCATCCCAGGTACATGACGCTGCACCGTGATCCTGTTGTTCTCAGTAATCGTCTGCGTGAACAGCTTGCGCTGCAGATTATGTACCTGGTTGGCTATAATTATTTCCACGACAAGCCAGCCTGGAATTTTGACCAGTTTGTTGGATATCTCGATTTGCCCGGTGAGCCGGTGCATCGTGTCATCAGGGTGCTCGTTGATGCGGGCTATTTGATCGAAATTATCAACGAAGATACCCCCGTTTACCTGCCCTTGCATGATATTGAAACAATTCGGCTTGTTGATGTAATGACAGATATCCGTTCAGCAAGGGAGAACAGGATTGTCTGTATACAGAAACTGACACCGGTAAAGGCCGTGGACCAGGTGATGTCAGCGCTGGAAGCATCCCGTCAGTCGACGCTGGGAGAACGGACGATCAGAAGCCTGGTGGAAGCAGTTGATGAAGACCTTGAGGCGGGTTTGATGATGCACTAATAACTATTCAGGCAGGTCCAGTGCTGTGCTGATCCGGTTTTCTGCTGTCTTGATGTTCATCCATACTGGCAGGTTTGCCTGTAGTATCTGGTAAAATCTGCGGTTGTCGTTCTCAGTACAGCCATGCAAGCCGGGCTGTTGACTGATGCGATAATACCAGGCCGGGTATCCGCCTGCCGTTAAAGGGGCCAGAACCCGGAGAGGTCCGATACTGCCGGTTACCTTGCCGTTTATTACAGGGGAGCCATGGCACAGTTCTGCTGCTGTCTGTTCTCTGGCATTTCCCAGTGTTATATGTGTCAGCGCTTTTGCGACCGCCGCTGTTTGTGCCTTGTCTCTCGGGATCCATGCAATAAAATGATCGAGGGCCGGGTCAGCTGCCGGAATGGCTGTTGCGGTCTGCTGATCAGTGAGCGTTGTCGTTCCTGGTGTAACGGTACATCCTTGGAGGGCAACAAGTGTGGCAACAATGTTAGCTGCCAGTGTTCGACTAATCATGTTCTTTTCCCAGGGTAGACACTTTTCCAGACTCCCAGTCTGGCATGTGCGTTCCGGAGAAACCGTGACCGGGTGCAGGGGACAGAAAATGATTTATATGAGGTGATTAAAGAAGGGTGGTGCAACGAATCGGGTGGCAAGCCCAGCTGTGCCCACCACACTAGTGTTGTGCTGGCTTATCCCCGGTGGTTTCAAACTTGATATCAAGGTCAGATATGCGGGGGGATTCACCCAGCAGTGAATCAATGTCATCCTTGAGACTTGACAGTTCTTCAAGCTCATCGTAGTCCGCATCGGTTGCTGTGGTGTCGGGTGTATTCTCTGCTGCAATTTGTTCCTGCGTCTGATGCCTCAGTGTCGGAGATTCTGTTTCATCCGTGCACAAGTGGTAGGCGCCTGTGGCCAGATGTTCATATACGTCACGGTAGCTTCGGGTCATTTCCTTCACCAGATCGGATGTATGCATAAAATGTTGACTGACCTGGTCACGGTAGTCAGTAAAGCGTTCATTCAGCTGGTTCAGTTCCCGTTGCAGTTTGTGGGTACGGCTGTTGCGGGAAAGGAGGGCATGGGTCACGATGGAGCCAAGTGCAAGACCCAGCAGCAGGCCCAGTATGCCAACTACCCACATGGAGCTTGTTCCGTCAAGCGTTACCATTTTCTCTCCTCTCTGGT
>JASJGW010000228.1:0-5387 GCA_033791305.1 Gammaproteobacteria bacterium
CGTATGAACCGCCCAGGTCATAGTAGAAGGCTGTACCTGATTCACCAAAGTAGTCATTACTGTAGGAAATCTTGCCGTTCAGGGACACCGGGCCAAGATCACCGGAAAGACCACCATAGATTTCCCAGAACTCGGGATCTACATTGCCACCGAGGTCACCACCCGGGTAATCGTAGTAAATGAAACCAACGTCATAGCCGATGTTGTCATTGATGTTGTTGGCGAAGCCCGCGTAGTAGTCCAGTTCCAGGCTGCCGGCGAATTCCACGTTGGAACCCCAGATGCCCACGTAAAAACCACTTTCGTGGTTGTAGTCAAGACCACCCTGCACGGCAGGATCACTGGTGGTCTGTGAGATACCGCGGAAGCGGTAGTCGGTTGTCAGTGCAACATTACCGGAAATCTCTGCCAGAGCCGGCAAGGTAACAGTGGCCAATGCTGCTGCAATCAAGGTTTTCTTCATCATTTTCATCTCTCCAATTAGTTTGTGGTTAAACACTGTGCAATGACCAACCACTTGCAATTGTGATTCAGGGGAAATCACTTAGCCTCTAGTTAGCAGCAACCATGCCAATCACAATTAATATTTTAAATTCAAGAATGTATGGTACTTAGATGGCTACTATAGGTTTACTATTGCACCATTGTTGTGCGCGTTAATATCCAGGCGCACCCTAGTTGTGCGTCACGAAATGATGCTGGACGTGTCTCCAGCCGATCGCTATGGTTAGCCCATGCTCAATACAAAATTCATTGACGATATCGCCCGCCAAATTAGCGAAGCCATCCCCACAGGGGTCAGGGGTATGCAGGAGGATGTGCAGAAAAACATCCACACCCTGTTGCAGGGCTCATTGTCCAGGCTAGACCTGGTAACCCGCGAGGAATTCGATGCACAGTCACAGGTGCTGGCACGCACCCGCGAGAAACTGGAACAAATGGAAAAGATCGTTGCTGCCATGGAAGAGAAGCAAAGCTGATCACACCACCACGCTCGCTACAGGTGCATATCTCAAATTGTCGAAGCGGATCACATCCGCGATTTCACCAAATACACTCACGGCAATAATCAGAACTCTCCTACACCGACTGACAAAGACATGGAACACCGGCGAGAAAGCTAAGCGGTTATGCTTGTATTCCTGATCTTCGGGGAATATGCATGTCTCTCGCTATCGTACACAGCCGTGCACGCGTGGGCATGGATGCCCCACCGGTTACTGTCGAGGTACACCTCTCCAACGGACTACCCTCACTCTCAATGGTTGGGCTGCCTGAAACAGCCGTAAAGGAAAGCAAGGACCGGGTACGCAGCGCAATCCTGAATTCACAGTTTGATTTTCCGGCACGGCGTATCACTATCAACCTGGCTCCGGCTGACCTGCCCAAGGAAGGTGGCCGCTTTGATCTGCCGATTGCACTGGGCATCCTCGCGGCTTCGAGCCAGATACCCGGAACTGAACTGGAACACTACGAGTTTGCCGGTGAACTGGCGCTGTCAGGTGAACTGCGTGCCATACAGGGGATTCTGCCAATGACGCTGCAGACACACAGGGCAGGGCGCAGCCTGATCATTCCGACCGAAAATATTGCTGAAGCAATGCTGGTAAAAGATGCCCGGGTACTTGCGGGAGAGCACCTGCTCACGGTAACCGGGCACTTCACGCATACCCGGCGACTGGAGTACGAAACGGTCGTAACATCGGCAACACCGGTGATTCCATTGCCTGATCTCGCCGACGTGCGTGGCCAGCATCATGCCCGGCGGGCACTGGAAATTGCGGCCGCCGGCAATCATAATCTGCTTTTTCTGGGACCACCCGGCACGGGAAAATCACTGCTCGCTGGCAGGCTGCCTGGCATCCTGCCAGAGATGACCGAAGCAGAAGCACTGGAAACAGCCGCAATAACCTCCGTAAGTGGCAAACCGGTTGATACCCGCTACTGGAAATGTCGCGCCTTTCGCGCACCCCACCACACGGCCTCGGCCGTTGCACTGGTCGGTGGTGGTTCCAGCCCGCGCCCGGGTGAAATATCTCTGGCAAACAACGGCATTTTGTTCCTGGATGAACTACCGGAATTTGACCGCAGGGTACTGGAGGTATTGCGTGAACCGCTGGAGTCGGGCCGCATCATGATTTCACGTGCTGCACAACAGATGGAATTCCCGGCACGCTTTCAGCTGATTGCCGCCATGAACCCCTGCCCCTGCGGCTACCTCGGTGATCCGTCAGGACGCTGTCACTGCAACATCGACCAGATAGAACGCTACCGGCGAAAGATCTCCGGCCCCTTGCTTGACCGCATCGATATGCACGTGGAAGTACCGCGTTTATCATTTGCTGAAATGGACGGACCGGCAGGTGAATCAAGTGCTGCCGTACATGCTCGGGTGACTGCAGCACGAGACAGGCAAACACAACGCAGCCACACATTGAACAGTCAACTGGATAGCCGGCAACTGGATGACTTCTGTCACTTGCGGAAAGCGGACCGTTTGCTACTGCAACAGGCAATGGAACGCCTGCAACTCTCGGCGCGCGCTTATCACCGTATACTGAAAGTTGCACGCACCATTGCAGATATCGCCGGTAGCCTCGGCATAGAACGTGCACATATCAGTGAAGCCATCAACTACCGAAAACTGGATCGACATTCCATTTAATGGCTACTGCCAGCTTCTTAACAGTGGCTCTGTTAAAAAGGCCCACCAACGGCAGGATACTGTACTGCAGGTACGCTTCTGTTACCCTGAAGTACTGGCCCGGGTGGGCGGCAGAAGATGCGAAAAATACCCGTACAATTACAGCAACGATGCACAGGCAAGCTTAAAATGCTTGCAGTGATTATCTGCTGCCTGCTGACAATTCCCGCAACAACTGCAGCTGTTGAAAAAAGTAACTGCCGGCAAGCAGGCACGCTGGTTTTCGGTATTCTCCCGTTCATCAGTAGCGAACAACTGGTATTCCGGTTCACTCCGCTGGTGAATTATCTGTCGGAGAACCTGCAGGTTCCCGTACGCATTGAAACCGCCCCCGATTTTGTTGAATTTGCCCGGCGAACCCATGAAGAGTCCCGTTATGATATTCTCTTTACCGCGCCTCACTTTTTCATCCGGGCGAACCAGAAGGCAGGTTATCGTTTGATTGCCAGTGTTGATTCGCCGGAAATGTGGGCCGTCATTGTTGTGCCGAAGCAGAGTGAGATTCATGTCCTTCAGGATCTCGAGGGCAAGCGCCTGGCAACAGTGCCGCCCCTGGGTCTGGCCACATTACTGGTCAGGAAGACCCTGTTCGAAGCAGGCATTGATCCCGATGTCGATCTCGATATGGTCATTACACCGACACACGATGCCTCGCTACTTAGTTCCTATCATGGCGTAACTGATGCATCGGCTCTGATGCAACCGCCGTTTGCGGCCGCCAGCAAAAAGGTTCGGGACAGCATGCGGGTTATCGCCAGGACCGAGTCTACGCCGCATATCCCGATCAGCGTGGCCCCGCGGCTGAGTGATGCCTGTGCAGTAGAAATATCCAGTCTGCTGGTCAATATGGGGTCAACCCCTGAAGGCAAGGCGGTATTGCAACATAACCGGTTTACCGGGTACCGGCAGGGAGATCCGGCTGTCTATGAAAAGCTTAATGACCTGTTGAGCCGCTGAGTTCTGCATGCACAGAAAATCCATCACTTTGTTTCAATCACTCCGTTTTCGTCTGATTGCCAGCGTGGTTTCGATCGAGATTATCATGCTGTCACTGCTGGTCTGGAACAATATTTCCATTATCCAGGCCACCCATACTGACCGCTTGCGCGACACGGCGAAGAGTATGATTCAACAGATTGCACGGACCTCCGGTAACTACATGGTGGCGGTGGATTATGCAACCCTGGAAGATTATTTGAGTAACATTATCGACTATCAAGAACTGGCCTACCTGGTAATACTCGACCGGGACGAGCATGCCGTAATAGCACTGGGCGCATTCCCCGCGCAGCCATGGCCTGTATCAGAGGCACATCCGGCAGAGGTCACAGATGGAGCATATGATGTCAGCGACGTGATCACGGTTGCCGGACAGCCGATGGGCAGGGTGTTGATGGGTTTTTCCCTGTCACTGATGGAAGAAGCCATTCGCAAATCACGTACACGTGGCATTTCAATTGCGGCTGCCGAAATCATTTTAACGGTGATCGTTACTGTCCTGATCGGCCTTGGTCTGACGCGCAGACTGGGCATACTGGCTGCGGCAGCGCAGGAAGTGGGAAAAGGTGATTACTCAATCAAGATCCCGATTGAGACTGCTGATGAAGTTGGCAGAACCGCGTCTGCATTCAATCAGATGGTGACAGAGGTGTCGAGCAGGACACGGCAGCTCGAGGAAGCGGAGTCACAATCACGTACTTTACTGACAGAGAACAGAAATCTTGTCCATACATCCCTGCATGTTCAGGAAGAAGAACGCAAACACCTGGCTCGCGAACTGCATGATGAACTGGGGCAGTGCATAACAGCCATACAGGCCGATGCCGAATCTATTCGTGATCTGTCAAAGAAAGGTGATAACCGCATAGAGACAAGCGCCAGCGCAATCCTTGATGTTTCATCACGGATATATGAAGTCGTACATGCCATGATGCAGCGGCTGCGCCCCGGTGTCCTGGATGACCTCGGGCTGATCGAGGCATTAAAGGAAGAGTTGTCGACCTGGCAGGACAGGCAACCGGGAATCGAAACGAACTTTGAAGTGGCCGGTAACCTCGATGACCTGGATGAGAGAATTAACATCACCACATACCGCATCGTACAGGAGTGCCTGACAAATATCGCACGACACGCCGACGCCACCCGTGTCAATATCAGTCTGTCTGGAAATATTGATAGCCTGGAATTGTCTGTCAGTGACAACGGGCAGGGTTTGAATCAGTCCCTGCCGGGCGATGGCCTGGGATTGATCGGCATGCGTGAGCGTGCCGAGGGACTGGGTGGAGAATTTATGCTGGAGTCGGAAAAGGGTACAGGTGTGACAATCCGTGTCAGGATACCGCTGCATGGCGAGTACGGGAAATAACGTGAGTGACAGGACCAAGCTAAACGTCCTGCTGGTTGATGATCACGAAGTTGTGCGTGCCGGCTACCGCCGGCTGCTCGAAGTGACAGCGGATATTGCTGTTATTGCCGAAACGAGCAGTGGTGAAGAAGCCTATCAGGACTATTTTAAATATCAGCCGGATGTGCTGGTGATGGACCTGTCAATGCCGGGCATGGGCGGACTGGAAGCCAGTATGCGGATACTGGCAAAGGACAGCGCCGCAAAAATACTGGTCTTTAGCGTACACGAAAACGAGGTGTTCCTTACCCGCGCACTCGACTCGGGAATATCAGGCTA
>JASJGW010000229.1:0-8544 GCA_033791305.1 Gammaproteobacteria bacterium
CCTTCTCTTTGGGTACTTTCTCTTGGGCAAACAAGAGAAAGTACCTCGCCATTTATGGCGAAATAAACACTGAAAAATACAACCAATAAGAAGGGTGTGCCTCGTGAACACCATCAGAAAGCCAAAAACCGGTTACGAAAATACCCAACCCCGCATACAATACCCCCCATGCAACCACTAAAAAATGACAGACTCATTCGTGCCCTGCTGCGCCAGCCGGTCGATGTAACCCCCGTCTGGATGATGCGCCAGGCGGGACGTTATCTGCCTGAATACCTCAAGGTACGCAAGCAAGCAGGTAGCTTCATGAACCTGTGTACCAATCCGGAACTGGCCTGCGAGGTCACGATGCAACCGCTCGAACGGTTTCCGCTGGATGCCGCCATCCTGTTCTCTGATATCCTCACGATTCCGGATGCCATGGGACTGGGCCTGTATTTTGAAACCGGCGAAGGACCACGTTTTAAAAAGCCGGTACGCACAGCGGCAGATGTGAAATCCCTGGGTGTGCCGGATCCGGAAACAGAATTACGTTATGTCATGGACGCGGTACGGCTGATTCGTCGAACGCTCGACAACCGCCTGCCGCTGATCGGTTTCTCCGGCAGCCCGTGGACGCTCGCCACCTACATGGTTGAAGGCAGTTCGACCAAGACCTTTTCCCATGTCAAGGGTATGTTGTATAGCGAACCGCAACTGCTGCACCAGATGCTCGATACCGTTGCGCGATCCGTGACCACTTACCTGAATGCCCAGATTGCCGCCGGCGCACAGGCTGTCATGATTTTTGATACCTGGGGCGGCGTGCTGACACCCGATGATTACCGGGACTTCTCCCTGCAGTACATGCAGCAGATCGTCTCCAACCTGACTCGCGAGGCAGACGGTTTACCGGTACCCGTGGTGTTGTTTACCAAGGGTGGTTGCCAATGGCTGGAGGCCATGGCGGATACCGGTGCCGATGCATTGGGTATTGACTGGTCGACTGACCTCGCAATGGCACGCAAACGTGTCGGCGACCGGGTCGCCCTGCAGGGCAATCTTGATCCGGCAGTCCTCTATGCGCCCCATGACATCATTCGGGAAAAGGTCGCCGCAGTACTTGCCCGGTTTGGTCAGGGTTCAGGCCATGTCTTTAATCTCGGACATGGCATTACCCCCGACGTAGACCCTGAAAATGCCGGCACACTGGTGAATGCGGTCCATGAACTGAGTGCGCAGTACCACCAGTAATCCAATCCTTATAAAAATAACCCGCCGGGTGTGCAGAGTGAAACGAAGCGTATCCTGTTGCCCCTGTTTCATACAAATCGCTGATGTTGACGGTCCAACACCTTGGCGGCTTTGCATGAGAACTCTTTCACTGCAACTCACTCAACAGTGATTCCATCATCCGGTACGCCTGTGACCGGTAGCCGGTCCCGAACAGGTTCAGGTGATTTAGAATGTGATACAGGTTATACAGGGTCTTGCGTACCCCATAGCCGGGATCCAGCGGGTAATCCGCCCGATAGGCCGCATAGAAATTACTGTCAAAGCCACCAAACAGCTCTGTCATCGCGAGATCCGTTTCCCGGTCGCCGTAATACACAGCCGGGTCAAAGATCGTTGGCTCGCCTGTGCGGGTATAGGCGTAGTTACCGGACCACAGATCACCGTGCAGCAGTGACGCCGCGGGCGAATAGCCTGCAAACAGGGCCGGAAATGCACCCAGCAGTTTTTCTCCCTGCGACTGCAGGCGCCCGCCATGGCCATTACGTGCTGCCAGTTCAAGCTGGAACTGCAAGCGGTGTTCCCGCCAGAAAATCACCCAGTCATGATTACAGGTATTAATTTGCAGCGTCGAACCAATGGTGTTGTCAGTCTCCCAGCCAAACTGCTGCCGGGTCACCCGGTGCAGGGCCGCCAGTCCTTCACCCAGTGCAGCCGGATCGCCATGACCACCCAGCTCCAGGTCTTCCAGTACCAGGTAAGCTGATTCACCATCATCACCCCAGCACACCGGTTCGGGTATCTTCAGCGTTTGACTGCCGAGCAGCTCCTGCAGCCCCAGTGCTTCGGCTGCAAACATATCAGCCTTGTTGGCCATGTTCAGTTTTACAAAATAGTTTGTATCACCGTAGCACACCCGCATGGCCTGGTTGATACAGCCACCGTTTGCAGACACCGGCCGTGATAACTCACCCTGTTTGCCGGTGGCGACCGCGATATCAGCGGCAATGCTTTCCCACAGTGACATGCAAGTTCCGCTACCTAAGCCTGTAAAAGGTAAATACTAACGCCACAGGACAGCTCAGGTCAGGATTGTTTCAACAGGCGTTTGCCAGGCGCCTGTGCAGGGGACTGCTGCGCGGGAAATGGGCACGCAGGAATTCCATCTGGTCAGCCAGCACCTGGCGGCCCTGCAGGTAAATATATTCAGCATGCGTTGGTATGAACGGGACGGCCAGTAACTGCATACTCGCCTGTTCCGGGGTGCGTCCTGCCTTGTGGTTGTTACAACGCCGGCAGGCTGTGACCACGTTGTTCCAAATGTCATCGCCACCCTGTATCACCGGTGTCACGTGATCCCGTGACAGCTCAGGGTGGCTGAAGGTTTCACCACAGTAAAGACACATGTGGGAATCGCGCCTGAACAGGGCGGGATTGTTCAGTGGCGGGACATAACGATCGCGAAACTTGCTGAGCGCCCGGTTATGACCCTGCGTTGCAATAATAGAGTTTACCTCGATGATGCTGCGCCTGCCGGTTATGGCATTGATGCCACCATGCACCCGGTAGAGGAGGGTGCCACAAGTATAGGCCACCTGGTCCTGGTGATAGAGGCGCACCGCATCCTGATAGCCGACCCATTCGAGCGGCATACCCGAGACGTCTGTCCTCAGCACCTGATGACTCAGATCCAGCATTTCAGCACCCCTGACGATGCCAGTGAATAGCCTGCAATCGCGCCATTCACTGCATCAAGATACAGATATTACGATGTTTCCGAAAGACTACCATGTTGCCAAAAAGCACGCCAGAAATGGTGCGCGACAGGCCATGACCCACAGGGAGGGCAGGCCCGTGTCTGATCGGTATCACAAGCTTGGATTTTTATTTCTAAACACGCTAGTATTCCGGCCGCTAAACCATAAGCACTTTCATTAATCCACCATATGTAACTTGCCCCGGGCTATCTGCACGACAAGTCGCATCGGAGGTCGATATGCCGATACGCGTAGCTGTGCCTACAGAAAATCTGCCTGGTGAACACCGGGTTGCCCTGATACCCGAAGTTGTCCGGAAACTGGCCAAACTCGATATTGAAGTACTGCTCGAGGCAGGCGCCGGTGTCAGTGCGAACTATCCAGACACTGAGTATGACGCTGCACGCATCGTTACCGATAAGACCACCCTGTACAGCGAGGCCGACGTGGTACTAGCGGTACAGCCGCCTTCTCCCGAGGCAATCGACAAGCTGCGGGAAGGCACACTCCTCATTGGCCTGCTACTGCCCTTCCAGCGACTGGAACACGTGGCACACCTGAAGGAACGCAATATCACCAGCTTTGCTATGGAACTGGTGCCTCGCATCTCCCGCGCCCAGAGTATGGATGTGCTGTCCTCGCAGGCCGCAGTGGCGGGTTACAAGGCAGTATTGATGGCCGCCAACCTGTCCGGACGGTTTTTCCCCATGTTGACCACCGCCGCCGGCACCATCCGGCCGTCCAAGGTCGTGATCATCGGTGCCGGCGTTGCCGGCCTGCAGGCGATCGCCACAGCGCGGCGCCTGGGTGCGATCGTGGAAGGCTACGATGTACGTGCCGCCACCAAGGAACAGGTGGAATCGCTGGGCGCGAAATTTATTGACATCGATGTCGCCGCCGAAGGCAGCGGCGGCTATGCCCGCGAACTGACTGATGCAGAGAAGCAGCAGCAACAGGCTGTTCTGGCAGAACATATTGCTGCAGCAGACGTTGTCATTACCACGGCTGCACTCCCTGGCAGGCCCTCGCCAAAGATCATCCCGGCGAGCATGGTGGCCGGCATGAGGCCCGGCTCGGTCATCATCGATCTGGCGGCCGAGGGTGGCGGTAACTGCGAACTGACACAGGCCGGTGAACATATTGATCACAACGGCGTCATCATCTACGGCCCGCTCGACGTCCCGAGCATGCTCGCCGTGCATGCCAGCGAGATGTATGCAAAAAACCTGCTTAACTTTCTGAGCCCCATGATCAAGGACGGCCAACTGAACCCGGACTGGGATGACGAAGTCATCGCCGACAGCGCCCTCACGCACGCTGGCGAGATACGTCATGAACCGACGCGCAAGCTGGTCGAAGGAGAGTCATCATGATTGAAGGAATGACAGCGCTCTACATCTTCATGCTGTCCGCGTTTACCGGCTATGAAGTTATCAGCCGGGTGCCGGTCATCCTGCATACGCCACTGATGTCAGGCTCCAACTTTGTCCACGGCATCGTGCTGGTCGGCGCCATGGTAGCCATGGGCCATGCCCACACCACGCTGGAACTCGTGATAGGTTTTATCGGTGTCGCCCTCGCGGCCGGTAATGCCGTCGGCGGTTACGTCGTTACCGAACGCATGCTCGAAATGTTCAAGAGCAGCAAGGGGAGCAACTGATGGATAACATCATAGAAATCAGTTACTTCATAGCAGCCATCCTATTCATCCTCGGCCTCAAGAAGATGAGTTCACCGGTCACTGCGCGTGGCGGTATTGTGTGGGCCGGCATCGGCATGCTGGTCGCCACCCTGATTACTTTCCTGCACCCGGGCATGGAAAATTATCTGCTGATGACCGTTGCCATTTTCGTCGGTGGCATCGCCGCCCTGTGGTCAGGCAAAAAGGTCGCCGTCACCGACATGCCGCAAATGATCGCACTCTATAACGGTATGGGTGGCGGTGCCGCCGGTGCAATTGCCGCGGTTGAACTGCTCAAGGGTGAGTTCCATTCACAGACCTTTCTGACCCTGGCGGTGCTTGGTGCTCTGATCGGTTCGGTATCGTTCTCGGGTTCACTGATCGCTTTTGCAAAACTGCAGGGCTGGCTGCGTCGTCCGCTGCGTTTTCCGGGTCAGCAGATCTTCAATATCGCTGTCTTCCTGGCCGCTGCCGGGTTTGGTGCACTGCTGGTCACACAAGGTGAGTTCAGCGGTACCGTCATCCTGATTTTCTTTGTCACGGCACTCGCCTATGGTCTGCTGATGGCCCTGCCCATTGGCGGCGCCGATATGCCGGTCGTTATCTCGCTGTTTAATGCCCTCACTGGCCTGGCAGTCGCCTTCGAGGGCTTTGTCCTCAATAACGCCGCCATGATCATTGCCGGGACGGTGGTCGGGTCGGCCGGTACCCTGCTGACACAATTAATGGCCAGGGCCATGAACCGTTCCATTGGCAATGTCCTGTTCAGCTCCTTTGGTGCGAGCGGCGATGCCGACGCGGGCAGCGTGGAAGGCAGCATGAAACCCATTGATGCGGCCGATGCCGGCATCATGATGGCCTACGCCGAGCGCGTTATTATCATCCCGGGCTATGGCATGGCCGTGGCACAGGCCCAGCACAAGGTCTGGGAACTGGCCAAGCAGTTGATAGACCGCGGCGTAAACGTGAAATTTGCCATTCACCCGGTTGCCGGGCGCATGCCCGGACACATGAACGTACTGCTGGCCGAGGCCAACGTGCCTTATGACCTGCTATATGACCTCGATGAAATCAACGCCGCGTTCCCGCAGACCGACGTGTCGCTGGTGATTGGTGCCAATGACGTAGTCAACCCCACGGCCCGCACCAATCCGGACAGCCCGATTTACGGCATGCCGATCCTCAATGCAGACCAGTCACGCAACGTCATTGTCATCAAGCGCGGCCAGGGCAAGGGCTTCTCCGGTGTCGAAAACGCCCTGTTCTTCGGCGACAACACCCGCATGCTCTACGGCGATGGCCAGGCAATGGCCGGTGAATTGATTGAGGCCATAAAAGAACTCTGAGGAAACAGCAGTTACTAATTTTGATGGGTACACTGGCCTTTAATGGGTGAACTATCAGCCATGGCAAGAAACCCTGCATCACTGAAGTTCGCTTTGGGCCTGCTCACCACCCTGCTGCTTGCCCCGGTCGAGGCGGTGATTGCGCAGGAACTGCGCGGACTGCTGGTGTATGGCCACGAGGTGCACACGCTGCAACCCTGCGGTGACAAACGCATCTTTTGGCTGCGCGCACCGAAGGTGGGGCAGGAACTGGCAATGGCCTACCAGCACCTGGCAACGCATCCTTATGAACCGGTCTATGCAGTACTGGAGGTAGCGCTTGATGACCAGCCGGCAAGCGAGTTTGCTGCAGACTATGACGGGACAATTGCAATCCATGCGATAACATCACTCTCCAGAGAACAGGTAGCGGCATGCCGCGACGGTATATTTGAAGGGTAAAGCCATAGCGGAGCGCCCCCTCCATTACACCGGCTCTGTTGCTAAAACGTGGTAGTGCTATCATGATCGCCAACCGGTAAATCAGACACTTATAAACCACTAATAAACCGCAAAAACACTGTAAAAAAAGAGGTTGAAGTACCGGGTCGGAATTCGTCCAGACGGAAATGCTTATACACAGCGTGTGCTGCACTGATGTTTTCCCACAACAAAACCACAGTACCGGTATATAAGAAACTTATAATTAACTGTAACACACTGTTTATGAAGCATATCTTTCTGTGGATAAAATTTGGTCAATTTAACAGCAGCACTGCAAATATAGGCATTTAAGGCACTTTACCCCATTTCATCCACAGAGTTATCCACAGATTTTGTGGATAACAGATAGCCTCTAATTAGATGAATAACTTAGCTCCATTTGGTGACAATTGGTATTAACCTTACGCGCTAAACCAAGCTAATTTTCATACAGACTGACTAACCACGGTGACCGTGCATAAAATCCTCCTTCGCATTGCCGTTCCCTCCCCCCTGTATCGCAGTTTTGATTACCTGTTACCCGCCGGTGTTGAACCACATGCGCTGCAAGCCGGTATACGTGTGCGTGTTCCGTTTGGACGCCGTACCGTCATCGGCATATTGCTGGCTGTTACGACTGAATCGCTCGTTGAAACACACAAACTCAAGCACGCCTTGGCTGTGCTGGATACTGACCCTGTAATGAACACTGACGTTTTGTCCATGGTGCAGTGGGCCAGCGACTATTACCACCATCCAATCGGCGATGCCTTGACCGCTGCTCTGCCGGTATTGCTGCGGCACGGGGAGCCACCCGAAGCGACTGGAACCCCGGCCTGGCGGCTGACGGCAGCCGGCCGGACAGTCGACAGTGCCACGCTGGCCCGCGCCCCTCGACAGCAGGCGGTGATGTCAATATTGTGCGAACACGCACAGGGACTGGCACGCAGCACACTGGATGCGTCTGCCAGCGTGCTACATGCGCTGGAGGAGAAAGGCTGGATCGAAGCCTATAGCCAGGAGCCAACCGCTGACAGCATCGCGACAACGTCATCCGGGCATACCCTGAACCCGGCGCAACAGCACGCAGTCAACGCCATCCTTGAACAATACGGTCAGTTCTCGCCGTTTCTGCTAGATGGGGTGACCGGCAGCGGCAAGACCGAGGTCTACCTGACCCTGATTAAGCACGCACTCGCCCGGCAACAGCAGGCCCTGGTGCTGGTCCCGGAAATTGGCCTGACACCGCAGTTAGTGGACCGTTTCCGACAACGCTTTCCGGTGCCATTGGCGGTGCTGCATTCCGGTCTCAGCGACCGTGAACGGCTGACTGCCTGGCAACTGGCACGCACGGGTGCCGCGCCAGTCATCATTGGCACCCGTTCCGCTATCTTCACGCCGCTGCTGCGGCCCGGGTTAATCGTGGTTGATGAAGAGCATGATGCCTCGCTGAAGCAACAGGACGGATTCCGCTACTCGGCACGCGATCTGGCGATCTGGCGCGCACGCCAACTGGATATCCCGGTGGTGCTCGGCTCGGCCACCCCGTCGCTGGAAAGCCTGCTGAATGTAGAACAGGGCCGTTATCAACGGCTGGATCTGCCGGAACGAACCGGTGTCGCCCGGCCACCCGGTTTCAGGCTGATAGACGTACGCGAACAGCGGCTGGAAGACGGGCTGTCAGCGCCCCTGCTGAAACGCATGCAAGAGCATCTCGACGCCGATGGACAGGTGCTGCTGTTCCTGAACCGGCGCGGCTTTGCGCCGACCCTGATGTGTTACGGCTGTGACTGGGTCGCCGAATGCCGCCGTTGTGATGCACGCATGACATGGCACCAGCACGATGGCCGACTGCACTGCCACCATTGCGGCAGCCAGCGGCTGGTAGACAGCGTTTGCCCGTCATGCCAGGGTACCGACCTGCATCCCGTCGGCCAGGGCACTGAACGCGTTGAACAGGCACTGACGGTCCACTTCCCTGATATTGAACACTTACGTATCGATCGTGATACCACCCGCCGCAAGGCCATCACGTTTTTATAAGCGCCCCAGATCCCCGTCTCCAGGGCTCTGGCCCCCACCTCCA
>JASJGW010000230.1:0-3169 GCA_033791305.1 Gammaproteobacteria bacterium
GCCGATGCGGACACGGTGGTAGGTGTCCTTGTTATTGATAGTAACTTTCTGAATGCTGGTTTGCATGCCTTGCAGTGCCAGTTCTGCCTTGAAGCGTTCTGCCTGTACCCCGTTACGAAATGAGCCGACTTGCAGATAGTAGCCTGCAGTTGCTGTGGCCGGCTTTGCAGCGACAGGTACGGCCTGCTTTTGCAGCTTTGTTGTTGCCGGTTTTGCTTTCTCGACAGCTGCGGCCTTCTGTGCCGGGGGCGTGGTCTGTTTCAGGCCTGCAGATATTTCCTGCTCCGGTACGACCACTTCCATTTCCGGCAACAGTGTATAGAAGTCAAAACGCGGCTTGGGGGTGGGTGGAATAACCGCTGCCTCATCCTTGCTCACATCAGGTGCTTCCTGTCGGGGAGTTGCAACCGGTGGCGGGAAACTTTCTTCCAGGTAGACATGCGGGTCGGGTTTTGCCTGCATCTTGATATAGACCAGAAAGGCAACGAACAGGCCGATCAGCAGTCCGCCGAAGATCCCTGTCCACGGGGACAGCTTGGCGCGTTTCTTTTTTCTCCGGGCCCTGTGTTTGTAATCGCGCGGCATTACATATTATCCGGGGCTGATACGCCCAGTAGCCCGAGACCGTTGGCAATGACCTGCCGGGTGGCCTCGATCAGATTCAGTCGTGCATTGCGCAATGTAGCATCTTCTACCAGGAAGGTGTGCGCGTTGTAGTAGGTGTGGAAATCGTTGGCGAGTTCACGCAGGTAGTGGGTCAGCTGGTGTGGCTCATGATTGATGGCCGCTGCTTCCAGCACTTCGGGATAGCGTGACAGGCTGATCATCAGTTCCTGTTCCTGGGGTTCGGACAGGGCTGTCAGTCCGTCGGCTCCGGCTGCGCTGTCCCAGGCAAGCTGTTTTTCCTGCAGCTGCCGGAATACGCTTCTGACGCGCGCGTGCGCATACTGTATGTAATACACAGGGTTATCGTTGCTCTGTGATCTGGCCAGGTCAAGGTCGAAGTCCATGTGTTGTTCACATTTGCGCATCACGTAGAAGAACCGGGCTGCATCATTACCGACTTCATGGCGTAATTCGCGCAGGGTGACAAATTCCCCTGAGCGCGTGGACATGGCCACCTTCTCGCCATGACGGTAGAGGATTGCGAACTGCACCAGCAGGACGTCCAGTTTTTCCGGATGCGCACCGAGCGCCTCCAGTGCGGCCTTCACCCGTGGGACATAGCCGTGGTGGTCAGCGCCCCAGACATCGATGACCCGGTCATAGCCACGTTCCAGCTTGTTCAGGTGGTAGGCGATGTCGGAGGCGAAGTAGGTGGTCTGGCCATTGTCGCGCACAATGACGCGGTCTTTCTCGTCACCAAAATCGGTTGATTTGAACCACAGGGCACTGTTCTGTTCATACACGTGACCGCTTTGCCGCAGGCGTTCGATGCTGGTCTCAACGGCCTTGTTCTCTGACAGGGAACGTTCCGAGAACCAATCGTCGTATACCACACCGAATTCTTCCAGGTCCTTGCGGATATTGCCGAGGATGGCGGTCAGGCCCTCATCAAATACCTGCCGGTAGTGTTTTTCTCCGAGCAGCTTGCGGGTGCGGTCAATAAGGCCATCGATGTGTTTTTCCTTGTCGCCCCCGTCTGGCTCATCGGCGGGCAGGTCCCTGAAGACCTCGGCGACCGGGTGTTGCAGGGTATCGCCGTGTTCACGATGCAGGGTGGCGGCGATGTCCCAGACATAGTCGCCCTGATAGCCGTTGGCCGGGAAGGGAATCTCTTCACCACACAGGTCCAGGTAGCGCAGGTACACGCTGGCCGCAAGAATGTCCATTTGCCGCCCTGCATCGTTGACATAGTATTCCCGATGTACGGCATAGCCGACCGCTTCCAGCAGGTCCGCAACAGCGGCGCCGTAGGCGGCACCCCGACCGTGCCCGACATGCAGGGGCCCGGTGGGATTTGCGGAGACAAATTCCACCTGGATGCGTGCTCCCTTGCCATGATCGCTGCGCCCGAATTGATCACCCTGTGCAAGGATGTCGCTGATGCCCGCATGCCAGGCTTCCGGGCCCAGGAAGAAGTTGATAAAGCCCGGCCCGGCGATTTCTACTTGCTGAATGTGTCCGCGGGTCTCGATGGCCGCGACCAGTTGTTCGGCAATATCGCGGGGTTTACAGCGTGCCGGTTTTGCCAGCAGCATCGCCAGGTTGCTGGCGTAGTCACCGTGTGCGCGGTCGCGGGTGCGCTCGATCATCACGGTGGGCGTGATGTCGGCAGGCAGGGCGCCATCGGTCTGCAGTTTGACGACGGCGGCGGTCAGTAATTGTGCGAGGTGTGTTTTCAAGTGATTTGATGGTGTCGTAGGAGCGGATCGCATCCACGAGTGTGGAGCCACAATCCTCGCGGATGCGATCCGCTCCTGCATAGGTGTTTGAATTGTCAGTAAACGGGTTGCCTATTATCCCTGCCATACAATCTCTTGCAACCTTACCTGCCTATTAGTAGGTATCCACCGGATCAACATCTACCGACCAGCGTACCTGGCGGGCCTCCCTGGTTTGTTCCAGTTGCCTGACCAGGGTGCTGAGCAGACGCTGCAAGTCACCGCGCTGCTCTGACTGTAGCAGCAACTGGGCGCGGAAACGCCCGGCACGGCGTTCCATGGTGGCCGGTACCGGTCCCCAGACGTCGACGCCTGGCAGGCCCGTTGCACGGATGCGCTGCTGTATGGACGCCAGGAAACCCATGGCCGTGTCGGCGGCTGGTGCCTCGGCGCGCAGCAGGGCCATGCTGGTCACCGGCGGCATCTGTGCCGCCCTGCGCTCCGTCAGTGCTGCCCGGGCAAAGGCCGGGTAGCCCTGCGTGATCAGCAACTGCAGCAGCGGATGCTCCGGGTGACAGGTCTGGATGAGGACTTCACCGGGACGTTTATGGCGGCCGGCGCGGCCCGCCACCTGCACAATCAGCTGGGCCATGCGTTCGCTGGCGCGGAAATCGGTACTGAACAGGCCATGGTCGGCATCGAGGATGCCGACCAGCGTTACGTTAGGGAAATGATGGCCCTTGGCGAGCATCTGGGTGCCAAGCAGCAGGCGGCTGGCACCGGAACGTGCCTGCCCGAGCAGCCTGTCCAGTTCACCCTTGCGGCGGGTGGTATCACGATCGATA
>JASJGW010000231.1:0-4056 GCA_033791305.1 Gammaproteobacteria bacterium
ATTGTGCGGAGTAAAGATTCAGGCAGTGACCTGCTTAATATGAAAAGTAGGTCGCCGCTCTCGGCATCCTGACTCCAGCGTCATTTGTACATCCCTGTACATCAACTGCCTGGCTTTTAATCAGAACCCCTGTAGTCGTTAGACTACAGGGGTTTTTTATTGGTGCGGAGTAAAGATTCAGGCAGTGACCTGCTTAATATGAAAAGTAGGTCGCCGCTCTCGGCATCCTGCCTCCCGCGGCATTTGTACATCCCTGCACATCAACTGCCAGGCTTTTAATCAGAACCCCTGTAGTCGTCAGACTACTGGGGTTTTTATTGTCAATCCTTATTACAAATATTGCCAGTCGATTAACGGGGTCTGTGTTGTTGACTATTCAAGACTTTCTTTTGCGATTTCCCTGACATTGGCATCGCTGTCATCCAGCCGTGTCTTGATAAAGCCGGCAGCCTTCGGGCTGCCGGATAATGCCAGATAGTAGCAGGCATCGCCCCTGACCCGGGCATCTTCGTGCTGCGTTAACTCTCCCAGCTGATCGACAATCGCACTGAGTGTGTCGGTGCCTTTCAGGTCTTCCATGATTGCGCTGATGCCAATTTGGGCGTTCAGTTTTGTGTCGGGGTCTGCAAACAGTTTCAGCAAGGTATTCATTGCCGCGGGATCCGACTTGATGTGTTCCAGGGGTTTGCTGATATTGCCGCTGGACAGCAGCTCATTCAGCCAGTCAGTCAGGCCCGCATTAGCGGCAGCCTTGACGGCCCACTCCCGGAGCTCCTTTTCGGAGCGTAGTCCCTCAAGTTCAAAGGGACCGATACGCACCCAGGGTACGGAACGTACACCGAATTCCCGTGCTATTTCCGGGTTCTCCTCGATGTTGTGGGTTTCCAGATGAATGATATGGCCTGACGCGACCAGTGCCTGCAGTGCCTTAAGTACGCTCGGGCAGTACGGACAATGGGTGCCCATCAGCATCAGGGCATCCGGTGGTGTATTTCCATCTGGCTCGTTCATGGTGTTTTCCCCGGGGGAAAGAACTGACGTTATAATGATTTATAGTAGGGTTTGTGCATCAGGGTGACAAGATTCCCGGTACAATCAACAGTGAAGCCGATGAATGCTGATATTTATTTCATCGACATGATCCATACTGTATATCAGGAACACCACCATGTTTGGAGCAGGACGTATGACGACCTTCCCGAGCTCGACAGAGGCATTGACTGGCCGTGGAGAAAAGATGTCGGTGCCAGAGAAACATTTTGTCAATGGCAATCCACTGGAACCTCCGTTCCCTGATGGAATGGAGATGGCTCTGTTCGGGCTGGGATGCTTCTGGGGCGCTGAGCGCAAGTTCTGGGAAACGCAAGGAGTTTATACAACGGCCGTTGGTTATGCCGCCGGTATAACACCCAATCCGGACTATAAAGAAGTGTGCACGGGAATGACCGGTCATAATGAGGTGGTGCTGGTGGTCTACGATCCGGCCATTGTTAGCTACGATGATTTGCTGAGAGTTTTTTGGCAAGCACATGACCCGACACAGGGCATGCAACAGGGTAATGATGTGGGCACCCAGTATCGCTCAGGTATATATGTATATAACGCGTCACAACTGGCTGCTGCCAAAGATTCAAGGGGGCGCTTCCAGTTACGTCTGACGGAGAAAAACTTCGGCGAAGTAACAACGGAAATCATCGAAGCGCCACAGTTTTATTATGCGGAAGACTATCATCAGCAGTATCTGGCAAAAACCCCGGGGGGCTATTGCGGACTGGGCGGAACCGGTGTGGTTTGTGACTGACCTATTCTGCTGACATTTCGACTGGCAGTCCTGCCTTGTACCAGTCCGTCATGTGTCCCCGCAGGTAGCGTACCTGCGTAAACCCCTCCAGTAACAGTGCAGCTTTGCCAATACCGGCACGTGGTCCGTGGGCGCAGTAAACAACCACCAGTTCATCTTTGGGCGCATCGACCTCGCCGGACCGGGCAAAGGCGAGCCAGAAAGGCAGATGGATGGCGCCGGGCACATGACCGGACTTGTATTCACGATTTGAGCGCACATCCACGATGACAGGTGCGCGACCGGTGTTTAGAAGTTCATGCAACTCGGCTGCAGTAACATAGGTCGAATTATCACTGCTGGCTGCCAGTATCCGGGACGGGACTGTTGCATATATTGGCATGATCAGCAGCATCGTTACTGTGATTAAACGGCTTGCCTGCATGCCACGATAATAACGTATTTCCTGCCGCTCTGTTAAGCTCTCGCGATGCCACTCCGCAGCCGTTTGCTCACTCTTCTTTCCGATGGTGAATTTCACTCTGGTGAGGACCTGGGTGTTGCGCTGGGTGTGAGCCGGATGGCTGTCTGGAAGCATTTCAAGGTGTTGCGCGAGCTGGGGGTGGATTTTGAAGTGGTGCGCGGCAAGGGCTATCGCCTGCCTGCATACATCGAGCTGCTTGATAGTGATCAAATCTCCTCTGATATTGCCCGGTCAACCGCGACCCATATTGATTCCATAAATGTTTTTCATGAGCTGGACTCGACCAATAACTGGTTACGGGAACAGTGCCTGAACGGTGCCCCCTCAGGTACGGTTTGTCTTGCTGAAATGCAGCATGCCGGGCGTGGCCGGCGTGGTCGTGGCTGGGTATCACCCTTTGCGGCAAATCTCTACCTCTCATTACTGTGGCGTTCCCCGGCGGGTGCTGACGCCCTTGGTGGTCTAAGCCTGGTAGCCGGTATTGCAGTATTGCGCTGTTTGCAAGCCTGGGGCGTGGAGGCTGCCGGCCTGAAGTGGCCTAACGATATACTGGCAAGGAATTCAAAACTGGCCGGTATTCTGATTGATGTTGTTGGTGAAACCAGCGGACCGTGTGCAGTGATTCTGGGTGTTGGTGTGAATATCTGCATGCCGCCGCTAGCCGGCGCCTGCATCGACCAGTCATGGACAGATCTGAGCCGCCTGACCGGATGCAGTGAGCTATCACGGAACCGGCTGGCGGCAGGACTGCTGGACCATTTGTTACCTGCAGTTACCGAGTTTGAGTCGGCAGGACTGCAACCGTTTCTGGAAGAGTGGCGTCGCTATGATATTGTTAATGGTTGCCAGGTCGATTTACAGTTGCCGAACGAGACGGTCAGTGGCACGGCATGCGGGATTGATGATGACGGGGCGTTGCTGGTGGAGACGGTGAACGGTCGCAGACGCTTTGCATCCGGCGAACTCAGTGTGCGGTTCGTATCATGATTTTATTGCTAGATGTGGGCAATACCTCGGTAAAATGGGGGCTTTGTGAGGGGGGCAATATTGTTACGAGCGGCAGCTTTATCCACTGTAAAAACAACATTAATGACCTTGCAGACCAGTCGTGGTCTGAACTGCAGATGCCTGCGGGTGTATACATTGCCAATGTTGGCGGCGAGGAACTGGGACGTCAGTTGTTCGGCCGGATCGAAAAACAGTGGGGTATTGCGCCCGTTTTCATTACGACCACTCGGCAGGCATGTGGCGTGACAAATGCCTACGCCGTACCTGAGCATCTAGGTGTTGACCGCTGGGCGGCCTTGATTGGCGCACATCATCACGCTAGCGGTGCGGTGTGTGTTGTGGATTGCGGGACGGCCATTACCCTGGACATGCTGGGTGCTGATGGTGTACATCAGGGCGGACTGATTTTCCCCGGCGTCGAGATGCTGAAGCAGATGCTGCTGAAAAATACGGCGGTTAATAGCTCATCTCGCGCCCAGAAACCTGCAAACTTATTTGCCATGGGTACCGACGATGCAATTAATAGTGGCGCACTTTATGTGGCTGTTGCTGCAATTGATCGTATTGTGGCCGACAAGGCGTCCGAACTGAATGCGCACCTGGATATGGTGATTACCGGTGGTGATGCCAGCCGGATACTGACGTTGTTGGCAGGTCCTGCACGTCATGATCCCGAACTGGTCCTGAAGGGACTGGCCATGCTTGCCGGACGGCATTAATGCGACATGTAGTCTACCTGTTGGTAGTGGCAAACCTTGTTTTTATGGGCTGGAATATATTTCAG
>JASJGW010000232.1:0-3100 GCA_033791305.1 Gammaproteobacteria bacterium
TGCGTATTATGAAGGCCCCTCGTTAGGGGCCGTTCTTTCTTCATTGCCTTGATGATACGGTTTGTGCTTTCTAAATAAGACGAATGCCTGGATCACAGTATTACTTCCGGCGAGGCATCCTTTCGCGGGGCACGCAGAGAGCATGCAGCACATTTGATTTTCCCCTGGTGGCATTTCTGGACTTCGTCTGATTCAGTGCAGGTTTCATTTGATGTGTGCCCGTGCGGGATTGAAGACCAGTCGGATACGGGAAAACAGTGCTCTCCGGTCTTCAGGGATCTGCCAGACAAGGGCGAAGGTTTTCATAGTCTCTGGCAATGAGATCTTCCAGTACCGGTGCTGTCCCCGTCTCGGCTTGTAACAAATCCCGTGTATAAGTCTGAAGCTTTTCCAGCCCGGGGCTGTTCGGCCAGGTCGCAGCATCCAGACCGAGTTGCTCCAGGGCATGCACCGGTGGCATGGGAGTTTTTGTCCGGGCCGCAGTCGGCAAGTTCCACATATGCAGGCGCACGTAGAGACGCTCCGCGCAGTGTGCAAGATTGTCGTGCACCTGTGATGGTTTGCCCTGTAGAAAATTGGGCGGAAAACGTTCGCGGCTCCGGTGGCAGGTCGAGCAGTGGCGATAGAAATCCTGCTCGGGGATGCCGGGGGCTGCAGCGACGAGCTGCTGCAGCGTGACCTCATCGGGATGTGCCTCCGCAGCCAGCGGCGGCAGGCGGGTGGCATCGACGCAGCATGCCTGCACGGCCGGCATGCCGAGCCGGCGGTACAGGGCATTCAGGAATGTTACACGTCGGAATGGTTTTGAGGAAAGTGCATCTGCAGTGTCTTCACTCGTCTCGCTCAGCGCCCGAATCGCTTCCCTGACTGCCTGGTAGTCGTCACGGAGGGTGAGTGCCGCCTGGCCCCGGGGCTGAGCAGTCAGCTCCTCGGTGCCCGCTGACAGCTCCAGGTTTTCCCAGCTGATCTGGACGTCTTCGATGGCATTGCCATTGGGACCACGGGCGTGCAATACATCACGGGACAACTGCAGTGTGAGGCGGGAGATGTCAGGCAGACGGTCCAACGCTCCATCTGAAACTGCCAGATCGGTCAGTACAGCTGCGCCGTCCCCCCAGGCCAGTCGGTCGATTGTGCCCCGAACCACCTTACTGCCGTTCAGATACACCCGGCCTTTCATGCTGAACTGCACTGCTGCCTCGTGATCTGGAGCTTCGCAATGGAGACTGATACGGGTTTCATTCGCCGTGCGTCGTCGGGGTGTCAGGGTGCAGGCGCTGTGGTACTGCCTGTGCCCGGGTGTGGCGTGGTTGCCAGGCTCGAACAGGTGCCGGTCCAGACGTTCGATATCGACCTCGGCAAAAAAGCCCGCAAGGCCGGTGACAAAATGTTCGGCGGACCCTGCCGCAGTCCAGGTATCAAGGGGTGGTCTGGGACGTAACGGATCGAACTGTGATGGAACATGCAACTGCTGCAGCCGTTGCTCCTGGTCGGCAGGCCGGGTCCGATTGGTTCTGCTTGCGCCGGGTACAGTGACCGGTTCGTCCCCTGACGGCAAGGGCGTCGGGCAGGGGCGCCAGCGACTGGCCGCATCCCTTTCTTCAGATTACAGATAAGCCGGGCCTAAAGGCTGGTTGGTCAGGGAATTACTTTGCCTGACCAGCGCCTGCCCGGGTATCGCCTTCGTGCCGTGCTCTCAGCACGCCAGTGTCTGCCAGAGAATTTGCCTCAAGAAATCATGGCTTCGGCCGAACGTGTCCGTGAGGTGACATCAATGAGAATGGAACGAACACAGAAAGACGTGTCAATGCTTGAAGTTCTGATTCCAGCATCGAAAAACAGTGTAGTGGGCAACCGCGTTGCGCTTTGCTGCCCTTTCGTCGGACAAGCACTACCATCCGTCAATTTACCGGCACTTTCGCGGGACATGCTCGTGCAAGAAGGTTATGTTGGAAACATGAGATACGAACGCGGATTTACCCTGATTGAATTACTGATCACGATGGTCGTGGCAAGCATTCTGCTCGCACTGGCCGTACCGGCATTTCAGAGCTTCATTCAGAACAACCGGATCACCTCCCAGACCAACGAACTGGTCACGACCCTCGCGACTGCACGTAGCGAAGCAATTAAACGCAAGCAGGGGGTCACAGTTTGTAGCAGCTCTGACGGCAGCACCTGCACCGGCAGCTGGAACCAGGGCTGGATCGTGTTCGCAGACAGCGGTTTCGATGGGACGGTCGATGCAAGTGACACCGTACTGCGCGTTTGGGGGCCACTGGCTGGCGGATCGACCATTGTCACGAATCCGGCGGGTACGACCTCGACCAGTTTTGACCGGCTGGGCGGCGCGAGCAACAACGTGACCTTCCAGTTGCGGATTCTGAACTGCGAGGGTGACAAGGCCCGCGACCTGACCCTGCGCACCTCCGGTAGTGTCCAGACCACCCCACAGAATTGCTCATGAATATTACCGGAAACATCACTATGTCCAGCCTTGCAGCCGCCAAGACAACCGCCCATCGGGAACAGGGTTTCACCCTGATCGAGGTGCTGATCGCGGTCGTACTATTGGCAATTGGCCTGCTCAGCATGGCGCAGATGCAGGCAAATGGCCTCCGCAGTACCCACAGCGCCTACCTGCGTTCACAGGCCACGATCCTTACAGGCGATATCCTCGACAGCATGCGCGCCAACTATGGTGGTACCTCCGGTCCGGTCCTGAATGATGCATATACAACCGCATTTACAGACGGTCTGACGAGTGGCACCTCCATCGCTGCACAGGACCTTGATCAATGGAAGACCAACCTGGACAACCTGTTGCCAAATGGTGAGGGCCGAATCACAAGGGCCGGCAATACCATCAGCGTGTCGGTGCGCTGGACAGATAATCGCCAACACGAAACCGCCCAGCCATTCCGGATATTTCAGGTGGATACCACGCTATGAATGATCAACAGCTATACAACAATTACTATGGCCAGCGCGGCCTGTCGCTGGTTGAACTGATGGTGGCTCTCGCCCTGGGCCTGTTCCTGATCAGCGGTGTCGTGCACTTGTTTGCCGGTAGCAAGTCTACGAACAACATGCTGCTAGG
>JASJGW010000233.1:0-6039 GCA_033791305.1 Gammaproteobacteria bacterium
CGAGCAGAGTTTTTTCTTATATTAACGTGCACTTAAATGCTTTTTCAGGTCCCTGTGTGATGACAGAGGCTGAAAAAACCTGTTTTCCAATGAGAATGACATGCATTATTAACTGGAAAAGTTATGCAGGTTTTTGTCAGAAAGCAGTGTATTAAAATATTCTGACTTCGTAGTATGGCGTCCCTGTTTATGACGAACTCTCATTACACAATGCAGCCCTTTGATCTTGCCAACGAGTCAGACTATCAACACTGGCGCACCCTCAAGCTGGCCGATTATAACGCAGCGGCTGACGACCTGATCGTGCCCGTCAATGATATTGCTGCGCTGACTGAAAAAGAACATGCCGCCATGCTGGAGCGGTGTTGCAAAATAAACATGGTGGTCTACGAGGTGACCGGGACGGGGCCGGCAGGCAAGCAGGTCATACGGCTGCTGGGGCAGCAATTTGGCCTTGAGACCCTGGATACCAACCTGCGTGCTGACGAAGACAGTATCACCTCGCTGCGGGTGGTTGAGGCGGGCGCCGGCACACACTACATCCCCTATACCAATCGCCCGCTAAACTGGCATACCGACGGTTATTACAACCGGCTGGATGAGCAGGTACGCAGCATCATCATGCACTGTGTATCTACCTCGGCCAGTGGTGGAGATAACCTGTTTCTGGATCCCGAAATTGCCTACCTGTTATTGAGAGACGAGAATCCCGACTATATTAAGGCGCTTATGCAGCCGGACGTCATGACGATTCCAGCGAATATCGAGGCGGGGGTTGAACTGCGCCCGGCGCAGTCCGGGCCGGTATTTTCAGTTGCACAGGCGTCAGGTGCGCTGCATATGCGTTATACCGCGCGTACCCGCAGTATCGAGTGGAAAGATGACCGAATTACGCGCCTGGCTGTAGGGTTTTTGCTTGAACTCCTGGCAAGTGACTCCATTTATATTGTTAGGCACCGGCTGTGCGCCGGGCAGGGCATTATCTGTAATAATGTATTGCATAAGCGTGAGGCTTTTGCAGATGATGCGGCCAGCGGTCAGGAACGGTTACTGTACCGCGCACGTTATCACGAACGTATTCGTGGTACTGATATGCTAAACAGAAACAATGCTGAGGTTTGCTAATGCTCTGGTTGAGTGAAGTGTTGCTGCAACGCCATGACCTTGAATCGTTCGAGGACCTTAAACAGGTGGTTGTTGAACATGCGCGTAGCGGAGAGATGTTTTTCCGAATGGATGTGAAGCCGCCCTTTCCGGATACGCCGCAAGATTGGGAAGATAAACTGGAAGCGGCTTTTTCATCAGCACAAAATAGTTGATAGACGTGGGTATGCACAATGTTCTGGAACGATGATAAAGACAAACAACCGGCGTTCGATATCCCGGATAATGTCGTTGACCTGGCATACAGGATTGGCTGTCCGACCATACCCCTGGATCATGCACACTCGCTCTCGTCCGCGTTGTTGAAAATATTGCCCTGGCTGGCAGATGAAGAGACTGCCGGTGTACATCTGATACATGGCGCAGCATCCGGGAATGGCTGGTTCCGGCCTGAAGACACGGAAAACGAGCTACTGCACCTTTCAAGGCGTACCAAAATGCGACTGCGTGTCCCTAAAAACCGTCTACAGGATGCACAGGCATTAAGCGGTCAAACGCTGGATATCGAGGGTCATCCGCTTGAGATTGGCAAGTCGGAAGTGTTCATATTGTCCAGTCTGCCGACCCTGTTTTCACGTTATGTGATTACTCGCGCAGAACTGGATGAAACGCAATTTCTGGAAGATGTCGCCAGGGAACTGAAGAGTATGGATATTCCCTGCAGGAAGATACTTGGTGGTATCACGCACACAATGAATTTTCCCGATGGTCAGTTGTTTACCCGCAGCTTGATGGTCGCGGATCTGGAACCGGAACAGTCAGTCCGCCTGCAGCAGATCGGGCTGGGTGAGGGGCGTACGGTTGGCTGTGGCTTGTTCCTGCCACACAAGGGCATCAAGCCGGTCAAGGAACCCGATGGCGAGTAATTATCACTGGCAAGGTTAGCGCCCCGCAAAAACTGCCCATTCGGGATATTTTACCGGCCCCGACCTATAGCTATAGTACCGCCATAACTGATGAATATTTAAAGAATTACCTGAATCTGGAGAATCTGTCATGAGTGAAAAACAGGAACTGATCAAGAAGCTGTTGGAAATGCAGAAGAAGTTTATGGACTTCGAGCATGAAAATGGAGTCGAAATGGAAGACTACTTTGCTGCCGAAGAGGGCCATATGTTGCAAGGCTTCCGCCAGGAATATATGGATATGGCCAACAAGCTGGTAGATATGGCGCATGCGGAGAAGGGTTCGCACCGCTAGACCTGTCTCAAGACGTTTCAAGGCTATAAAAAAGCCGCATCCCGAAAGGGTGCGGCTTTTTTGTTGGGGCCGGTGTTGGTCTGAATGACTACACTTAATAGCCACCTTTACGCGCGATGTACGGCAATCCCGCAATCTTGTTACCCTGCTTGCTGGGCGCGAGCGGAAACAGTGTATAGAGATCTTTACTGGTGATTTTTCTGCCCCAGATCTTGGACATGCCTTTATTGATCGCCCGCTCCATGGGTTGCTCACCGCTATTGTCAATGTATTCTGAACGCAGATAATTGAGCACGTCCCAATGTTCCTGGGTCAGCTCAATGCCATCCTCTGCAGCGAGTGCTTTAGCGACATCTTCATCCCAGGCATGCGGGTCTGTGAGGTTACCGTTACCATCGGTCTCGATGCTCTTGCCATTAACTTCCAGTGCCATTTCTATGCTCCTGATTCAAAGTTAGAAAAGAATTTTCGATAACGAATTGTAGTGCAATGTGAGCGCTATCGGAAGAGATTCAAATACCCATTGGTACTTATCCGGCCCCCCTCAAATGGAATATTCCCCCTGGCATGAGTAGCATGGCCCATATCTTTAGGGAAGGAGTGATTACAGGTAATATATCGATTCTGAAGTAGCGTCGGGCTGGTAATACATGCTTTTTCATGAATTCACATTAGCAGGGCCAGATAAACTTAACGCCAGCCTGTGCGACCGGTTTATGGAATTGTCCGCAACAGACCGGATAAGGCAGTCGCATCATTTTGCAGGTCGTTTCGAGAATATCTATATAGAAGAGGCAGACATTCCGGACATTGCCAGGGTGCTGGATGTGGTGAAGCAACAGGCCGGGCAGCTGCTGGGTATCCCGGTGGACAAATTAAAGGCCGGGTTCTGGTTTAATGCCATGGAAGCCGGGCATCGAACGACACTGCATCATCATGATGAGAACGATGAGTTACTGTCAGCAGTGTATTACATTCGTGTTCCCGGAAATTCCGGTGACCTGATTCTGCACGATGCTGGCAAGCAGGTCAGCATTCAGCCGCAAGCAGGCAAGTTGGTGATGTTTGCACCCGGGGTGTTGCATGAGGTGACTGCCAACCTTGGCTCGGGATTACGGCTGTCTGTTGGTATGAATATTGGGCCGGCTGGCGATTAATGCCTTATTTCGGAATGCCGCTAAATCACCGACCACATTCGCACCAGGTTGACATAGGACTGGTTCACCTGGCGGGTCTCTTCGGCATCCGGTTTTTCACGCAACAGTGTTTCGCGAGCCTGGTTCATGTCGTGCAGCAGGGCACGTTTCTCCGGTTCCTGTACCAGACTCTGTATCCAGCTGACAGCCACAAGGCGTTCCCCGCGGCTGACCTCGGCAACCCGGTGTGTGCTGGATGATGGATAGAGAACGGCATCACCGGCGGGCAGTTTGACCTGTTGTTCTCCATATGATGTCTGGATAACAAGTTCACCACCGTCATAATCGTCCGGGCTGTTCAGAAAGAGAGTGACGGATACATCCGAGCGGTAGAGTTCCGATCCCTGTCCCATGATCGGATCATCTACATGCTCGCCGTAGGACATGCCTTTGGTGTAATGTGCATAGTAGGGTGCGGCAATTCTCAACGGCAAGACCGCGCTGCGGTAGACCGGATGTTTCACCAGGCTGTTCATGACCAGGTTATTAAGGTTACTCATTTGCACCTGGTCCAGTACCAGTTCTTCATTCTGCTTGACGCGCCGGGCTGCCAACCCAGCGGACGTGCTGCCATCCGAGTATTTGCCTGCAGCGATGAGCTGGCGCGCTGTCACAAGTTGATGCTGGTCGAGTACTCCCTTGATATGTGTGAGCATGTTTAGTCCTGCAAGTGCCGGTTGGTTTGCGTTAAGATAAAAGGGCTATGTTTCTTGCCATCAAGGATAAGGCCACCGGTATGATTTTAAAAGTTGTTGTTGACGACCAGATATTTCCGATCACTGTACCCGAAAAGATTATTACGGAGGCCGGTGATTTCTTCAACAGGGTTGACAAGGATATGGACAAGGGCTGGCAGATGAGTCGCGACTGGGTTGATAACCCGAACCAGGAACAGCGTTGCCAGATTGTGGGTGACAAGATGCTGACAGCGATGCATAACGATAATGAACAATTGATGGTGCTGTTATCGGCCTATGTACTGGCGCGTGTTCCGGGTGTCACGGGGCTCCGCATTGATACCAATGGTGAAATGCTGGAGACTGAGCTGGTCGTTGGTTAAGTATCCTTGGCTGACCTGATTACACTGACGGCGCCCTTATTGATTCGTTATCCGGATGATACCCGGCATGTCATGGTGGGGTGTTTTCAACATCCGGACGGGATCGTGTATTTTAGACCGTTCTGGGATCAGCTGCCTGACGGAGAAGGTGTTCGGCTTGTGACCGGAGACATCAAGGGCGAGGGTCCCTGGAAAGTCGGGAGCGCGGTTATCACGGTGCTTGGATGCCAGGGAACACATTCGGAGCAGACGGCTGAATTCGCCGACTGGAAATTTCATCTTGAACAGCGTGGTGAGGACTTTCCGACGCGGGATGAATTACAGGCAATTGCCCGGGAGAAGGGTATATTGCCTTGATTGTTTGTTCAGTATCTGCAATCGCGAATGCGGTGCGCTCCTGCAGGTGTCGATTGTTGCCGGAGTACTCCGTTTAAGTCCGGCATTTAATCGGGTGCAAGCGCGATTTACTAGGCCAACTATTCGAGAGGTTTACTCATTTTTACATGCGGGATGGTGTTAAAAAGGACATGCCCCGGACCATCCAGCTCGTAACCGTATTTCCGATAAAACCCCAGCGCATGCTCACGCGCATCCAGCACAATGCAGGCAGCTCCAAGTTCGACGGCTTTGTCTTCCAGTGCTTGCAGTAACAGCGTACCAAGACCCTTGCGTTGCTGTTTAATCGCGATCGCCATGTAGCGTATTTGTGCCTCGCGAATGGTATTGAAATGCAGTCGCCCGACACCGACGGCAGCCTGATTGCTGTCAACGATCATGAAGTGGCTGCTGGATTGCTCAAGCTCATCCCGCTCACTGCCGCGGGGCTGGTTCCACGGTGCGCGCAGGATCATCCAGCGCAGCTCGTAATAACGTTGATATTCGTCGGGAGTCGATGGTTCAATAATATTCATGCAGCGTGGCAGGGTATCAGGCGAACACCACCCAGGTGGTCGCAATGTACTTCACTCCCTGCTGCAAGGTGGTGCCACGGTGTTCATGTGTCCAGAAAGGTGGAAATAGCAACAGTTTTCCAGCCTGTGGTTTTATCTGTACATCCTGGTATGAAAACTCGGTTTCGCCACCTGGTCCGGCCACATCGTTCAGGTACCAGACGGCAACCAGCTGCCGCTGGCTGAATTCGTGGCTGCCCCCGTCGATGTGCCAGTGATAAAACTCACCGGGATTGGTGCGCTGTATGGCATAACCGCTGTCCTTGAACGGTCCCTTGAAAAACGGAAAGGTTTCACGAAATTCATGGATGACCTGGCCAAGCGAGCGGAACAGTTCGCGGTCAATGTCTTGCCAGTGATCCTTGCCGCTGACCACGAGGTCGGTCGAGCGCTTGATGCTGGTTTCCTGCTGGACGGTTTGTCCGATACGCCCTGCATATTGTTCGTCAATATTGGCCTCAAAGCGGCG
>JASJGW010000234.1:0-3311 GCA_033791305.1 Gammaproteobacteria bacterium
ATCACCTGCCTCGACGGCCGGTCCCACAGACAACGAGACCTGCTCGGTCATGATGACCCTCCCGGTGAGGACTGCCCGATGCGGGTATCGGTGCTACCATCCTGATCGTCATAGATATCTATCACCCGGCAATCCTGGCACATCTTGATACGCGCCAGTGCAGCACCCTGGAACATGGCATGCCCCTGCATCTTTTTTGTCATGCGTTCAATCATGCTGCGTGTCGCAAACGGCTTGCCACACCGGATACAGGCAAACGGTTCTTCTGCATACAAAATACGCCTGGTATTACGCCTCGGGAAGTCATAGAGATAACGGGGAGAGATGGCAATGGCATCTTCCGGGCAGGTTCTGCAACACAGGCCGCATTGCACACAATTGGCTTCAATAAAAGCGAGTTGCGGCGTTTCATCACCGGCGGACAAGGCATTTGCCGGGCACTGGGAGACACAGGCCAGACACAGGGTACACCGCGACGGGTCAAGCAACACCTCGCCAAAGGGCGCACCTGTTGGTAATGTCACCAGCGGACGCGTCTTCTGTTGAAGTGCCGTTGCCGCCGCAAACAGGTGATCCACGGCGAGACGTATGACGGTACGTTTTGCATTGAGTCCGGCAAAACCGGCAGGTTCCAGACGGCCCGGGACCGACAAATTTTCAAGCGTATCAATCAGTTCCACACCCTGCTGCTCAGTATAAAGCAACCTGCCGGCAGCATAACCCATGCCCCCCAGCAGGGCATGTGCAACCTCCAGCTGCACTTTGATCTCCCTGACAACAGACGCCGGTGACCCCGTTATCCCCAACAGCACCACCGTCGTCGCACCATAGGCGAGCGCAGACAACCAGGTGTCCATGCCGATACTGCCCAGCGCTTCAATCTCAACAGGCAGAATATGTTCCGGCAACCCGGCGGCCAGTGCTGCCACCACATCACGGCCAGCCTCACCATCATGGAACAGCAATACCGCATCAATGCCACCGTTGTCACGATAGCTCTTCAGCAGGGCACGCAAACGCTCCAGGCTGTCACTCAGCTGCGGGTAGCGATAGGTGATCGCGCCCGACGGACAGGCCGTGGCACAACTCCCCGCGCCCTGGCACAGGCCTGGATTGACTTCGATACGATCGCCCAGTGAAATAATCGCATCGCTCGGGCAGGCATCCAGACAACGGTTACAGGCTGTCATGCCGCTACGGCCGTGCGCACAGATACTGGCGTTATAGTGAAAATACTGTGGCTTCTCGAATTCACCGACCAGCCCCGGGATCTCGTCCAGCGCCTGCTGCAAGGCAGCGGCATCGTCTCCGGGCGCAAAATACCCGGGCGGCAGCAATTCACTGTTGATAAAGGGGGGTGTCGTCAGATCCAGCACCAGGTCGAACACTTGCCGGCCCGCTGTAATTTCATTGATAACAGCCAGACTGCCCGTGTCCGCAAGCTCAAGCTGGAATGCACCCAGGTAGCCGGCAAGTTGCGTGACAGCAGCAGTTAGCACCGTCATGCCATCCTGTTCACGTCTTGTGATAACCGCAGGCGCCTTGTCAGGCCCGCCGGTAACAACCGTACAAAGGATATTTTCCTGCTGTCTGCAACGTTCTGCGACTGCCAGTGCCTCCGTTTCAGCACCCAGTATCAGGAGTGTTCCTGCTGAGGCGTAGGGCACGATGCCGACCGGCGTTGCCTCGGCAGCAGCGGCAACGGCCAGTGCCACTGCGCGCGCCTGACCGTTGGGGGTCTGTGTACCAAGGTTCAGCAAAACAGTTTATTCCTTACCATTATTACCCCATTAAATGAAAATCATGACCACCGGATGTGCTGCGCTTGCAAAGCGCATCCTGCGCACGTTTTCATGACAAGTCGGAAGACCGGGATGACTCATCATCGCCGTCCTCATCCATGGCTTCTGTTAAATCTGCATCTGCAGGCTCGACGGATGCTACTGTATCAGCAACAGGTTCTGCCTCTCGCACAACCTCTGCCTCCAGCTCCCGCTTTAACATACGCTTCATTTCCTGCGTAACCACATTACCCAGGCCTGCAAACCGCGTGTAATCCTCATCATAATCATTCAGGCCGTCAGTCACATTAAAGGCGGGCAGGTGAAACAGCTTGCGCAAGGCCTGCTTGCGCAGCTGTTCGCTGACCTTGGGTGACATGAATACCGAAAAATCGCTGTCGCCGTCGAGTGAATCAAGCGGCGGCATATCGGCATCCGTCAGTTCCTGCCGTGCATCCGCGTCAACAGCGGGGGTGGTTTTTTGTGCTGGTGCGCCCGCAATCGTTGCGGCCGCCGGGGGTGTCTCGGCAACAGCCGCATCGTTACGTTCGGCCAGTTTGCGGCGCGACCAGCGATCCAGAAAGACTTCATCGCTCCTGTCCCCGGCGCTGCCATCCTTAATGTCCCCCACGCCCGGCCTCCTTCCAGTTATCCCGCTTGCGTTTCTTCTTTTTCTCCGGCACATAATTTGCCAGCACGTACTGCTCCAGGTACCGGTAGAGCTCTGCGGGCATCTCCACGCGCTCAACCCGTGCATCGGTCTCCATATATGACGTTGCTTCACCGTAACTCAAGGTAACAATGGCAGGTTGCAGTGGCTCGCCCGGTTCCTCGCTGCAAATAACAAAGGCACTGGGGTTGTCACTCATCAGGTTGTAGTAATAGCTTTCAGCATCATCCCTGTGCAACTCGATACTCAGGCCGCTCCACAGGTACTGCTGTCCCGCTTCGCCGGAGTGGACCCGCTTGCTGTGAATGCCGTCAGCGGCGAGCCGCCCACCGGCGACCACCCCGGTAACAACCCAGCGTCCGTCAACCCAGCGATTATCGTGGATTGCCTGGTACTCAACCATGACGGCAACCGGGTATTGCAGTGGCGCAGTGGCGGCTGGAGAATCTGGCATGCTGGGACCCGAGTTGTCTACCTTGTGGTCTTCACTACTGAATACCCATAGTATAGACATGCAGGCAAGAGGCACAACCGAAGCAGACATGGCGAACACAGGATATCGACCGGAGATCACGCATGCGGGGCTGTCACCGACGCACCCGGTCACGGCGGTTGATGAATACAACACACCCCGGCAAGTCGAGGTTCCGGGAGAATCACCCCTGACGCTGTACGTTGATGGGCGCGAGATCGTCACCCTGATGACCATCGGCGCCCATCCGGAAGCCCTGGCGCTTGGTTACCTGCGCAACCAGCGCTTTGTTGAACGCCTTCAACAAATCAAATCCATCATCGTCGACCACCGCACCGAATCTGCGCGCGTGACCACCTGGGACGGTATCGAAGGCTGGGACGAGAAG
>JASJGW010000235.1:0-5021 GCA_033791305.1 Gammaproteobacteria bacterium
CCTCCCAAAAGCCACAAGCAAGCCAAGACCCTGGTTGAACCAGTCGCACCTGAAACAAAGAAAGATATGGACACCGACAAAGCACCTGTGCCGACCAGGGCTGAAGTAAATAAACCGGCTGAGGCAGGCCAGCCTGAAACCAGAAAAGTTACCAAGGCAAACAAAGCGCCGACGCCGGCTGAGGCTGATGCAAAGAAAGACACGAAGGCAGACACAACGCCAGATGAAACCTCACCAGTAGAACCTGCTCCGGAGGTCCGTGGACCAGCCAAACCGGAAACTGTGAAGACAGCAGTCGCCCATGACGCCACTGCACAACCAGAAACCAGGGAAAACGTCGAGGAAAAACAGGTAGACAGCCCGCCTGCCCATGTCATCGCAGCCACATCAACAGCTCCCGGGGGCCGACGGTCAAAACGCCTGTTTCTGTTAACCGGAATTATTGTATTGGCTGGCGCACTGGGCACTCGCATCTGGTTCAGTGGCGACAACACCACTGACATCGCAACAGTTCAGGACAGCGCGAAAACTGAACAGACCTCGCCGGTGGCTGCCAAGCCTTCTAAAGAAGCAATTTCCAAAGTGTCCAGTGAACCGCCGGCCAGTCCCGCGACTGACGCTATACAACCAAATAGCTGGTCACCCGCAACACATCCCGCATGGCCGGAACCGGCCAGTCCCCGGGATACCCTGCCGACAGTGGCTACAACGCCCCCGGAAACATCGCCAGACGACGCTGTGGTCACTGAGCCCCGGCAGAGACAGACGAACACGCAAACCACACCGGCGGCACCGCAACGAACAAGTCCGGCCGCACCGCGGCCCGGTTACTATGCGCCCGCCTACGGCTATTACCCGCAACAACCGGTAAGGCAGCAACCATACTATCGGCCACCCTACTCACAATAGGTAAACAGGCAGTGCGCAGGCCGGGTAAAGGCAGCGTACCCGTCTTGCGCGAATTGATGGGTACGCTGCGCTTTACCCGGCCTGTGGGTTCAATAAGCACTGAGCGCGTATTCAGATGGTCTTTTCAGGACCACTTCCGCGACCACGCCACGATGGTCAGACAGCACGTCTGATACAACACGGTAACTGCTAAACTCCAGTTCCGCGGACAATAGAATCCAGTCCAGACGTTTACCACTCAATGGGAACGTTTCCAGCCCCTGTACATCGGGACTGTGCACATTCATGTCCAGTTCATCGGCTATCAAATGGACGGTTGAGTCCTCTTGATGCCAGTCGGTATTGAGATCACCCATGACAATCATCGGAAGCCCCCTGCCCCGCATCACGGCTATGAGCTCGCGTGCCTGCTGGCGACGGGTGAACTCACTGGAAAAATCCAGATGCACCGAAACAATATCCACCTTCACATCCGGTTGACCGGGCCAATCAATAGTCGAGACAACGAAGCCTTTTCGTATCATCGCCAGCGATGGATCAAAGGTGATCGCCTGTGGCTGCTGCAACTCGAAACTGGACAGTAATGCTGTGCCATAGGCAAGACCGATGCCATCTACCTGCCGCCCGTTGACGGCCCATGAATAAGGACTTCGTTCTGCCAGGTAGGCAATATGGTTGAAGTTACCACTCCAGAAGGAAGGACCATCCGCTTCCTGCAAGGCAATCACATCAGGTTGTTCGCGGTTTAACATCACGGCGATGGCATCAAGGTTTCCCAGAATAGTATCTGTGGTTTGCAACAGCTGGTGAAAACTGTCTCCACGACCGTGGGCCATATTCAGTGTCATGACCCTCAGACCTGAATCAGCGGTATTGACCGGCTGTACCGGTTCCTCACCAGGAATTCCGAATGACTGGACATCAGGGACAGTTCTCAGCTCGGCCGTTGCACAAGCCTGCAGGAATACCACAGAGAGCACGATGCCGGCACGCAGCACTTGCATCCACCACCCATTTACAAACTTTCTTGTAGTACGCATGGTCTTATGGACCGGTGTATTCATTGCGGAGACGATAGATCTGCAGCTCAGTGTTCAGCCATTCACTCGACGGCAGCTGTTCACCCTGCTTCGAGATAATAAAATATGGCTTACCCGTCATCAGGCTCCCGGTTGCACAGAGCTCGATAAACTTCTCGGGCGTATCAATGTTATCTTTAAAATGCTGGTATTTCTTGTTGATGTGTTGAGCGGCTTCACCACCACTATAGCGCGAAGTATTTCGCACAAAGGTCACATCTGATTCCTTTACATATGTAATCAGGTACTGAACCGTCGCATCTATATTCTCTATCTGCTGACCGGCCACACTCCAGGGCGCGATCACGATCATTACAATTATGGCCAGCAAGAGCAACGGCCAGTGGAACGCCGGTACCGGACGGTATGGTCTCCCGGCCACCCGGGCTATTATTGGTGTTCGACCTGTTTTGATTCCACTCGGTCCCATTGTTAATACTCCATGCTGATTATAATCTGTACGAATTATCACTGAATACAACACCTTGTAGTATGACCCTACGCGCCAATCTGTTGTCCGCAGCAACACTTAATCCTATTTATACTCATTCTACATCAAGTATGTGGCAAAAATTCGTATCGCGCTGAGGTATTCCAGCGGGTCATATCCTGCCGTTTTTCACTGTGTCCAATCAGAGCCCTGCAGCAGCTGTCCGTGACCTTCACAATTCAGGCACTCCACCTTGACCTGAATACCCCGGTTATTGCTTCCCTGCGAGTTCATAGACTGGCCCAGCCCACCCTCACGGTTGCGATTAGATGTATCGACGCCTCCGAGCTCCACCCATTCCCCCAGTCTGCCACGTACAACCGTCCCTGTACTTTGCGTATTGATCACACCGCGCCGCTGTCCGGACCTGTCATCGTGTTGCACTATTTCCAGCGTAACCTCGTCACCCTGCAGCCGGGGAATCACATAAAATCCACTGGTTACATCCTGTAGCTGTGTGGTATGCCGTTGATAGGGAATACCGCGGCCATAGTAGTACTCACTTGTCTGTAGTGGTATGCGGGATCCGCTGTTGATATAGGCCGGTTGGCCTTCGAGTGCCTGTACCCGGGAGTGGGATGTCTGTGCACGCTGGACATTTCTGTCATGGAGTCGGATATGTGCACGCGAGCTGTCAACAGGATAACCGGGTGAGTTAATACTGAAGCGGCTGTTACCGGCCTTGATATCGGCACTGGCACGATAACCGGAGGAACTGCGCGTGACATCACCCTGGTTACCGACCGTAATTACCAAACGCTTCGGTGGCTGGTCAAGGTTAACCAGCAACTGCCGGATTTCCTTTACCCGTGCCGGCGATGCCTTGATAACCAGGTTGTTTCCCATACCGGTGACCGTCCCATCCGCACCCACAAAAGGTTGAATAACCGGGATAATTTCATCCAGATGGCGAGATTTGAGCTCAATGACCTCAATGGGATAATCCGCACACACCTGTGTGCTGATTACCAGGTGAAACAGGCCGACACACAGATTCACCAAAAATCGTAAGCGCATAGGTACCATCTCCTGACCACAACCGGTTTCATGATGTCAGAAAAACGTACCAGTAACACCCTTCCGGAAAACCTGCAGACGCACTAAAATCACCCCTCCCTGTACTTACAGAGACCGTCACCCGGGAGAATCACCATATGACCAGCATCGGTACTCCATTATCAGCCACCGCGACACGCGTCCTGTTGTGCGGTGGCGGCGAACTTGGCAAGGAAGTTGTCATCGAACTGCAGCGACTGGGCGTTGAAGTAATCGTGATCGATCGTTATGACAACACGCCCGCCATGCAAGTCGCACACCGCAGCCACACCCTGTCCATGCTGGATGGCGCGGCGCTGCGTGAAATCATTGAAAAGGAACAGCCGGATTTCATTGTGCCGGAAATAGAGGCCATTGCGACGGACATGCTGGTTGAGCTTGAAAGCGAAGGTTACACCGTTATCCCGACTGCCCGCGCAGCGCAATTGACCATGAACCGTGAGGGCATCCGTCGCCTCGCAGCCGAAGAGCTCCAGATCAGGACCTCACCGTTTCGTTTCGCCGCAAACCACGATGAATTCACCGCGGCGGTTAATGCCATCGGTCTGCCCTGCGTGGTAAAACCCATTATGAGTTCGTCCGGCAAGGGACAGAGCACCATCAGGGAACCCGCAGAGATCGATCCCGCGTGGACATACGCACAGCAAGGTGGCCGCACCGGTGCCGGCAAGGTAATTGTTGAAGGTTTCGTAGACTTTGATTATGAAATCACCCAACTCACCGTCCGCCATGTCGGTGGCACCAGTTTCTGTGAACCCATCGGTCATGTCCAGGTAGAGGGGGACTACCGCCAGTCCTGGCAGCCGCAGCCCATGAGTGAGCAGGCACTTGCCAGCGCACGCGATATTGCCGGAAAAATTACAGCCGCACTTGGCGGGCGCGGCATCTTCGGGGTAGAGCTGTTCATCAAGGGAGACAATGTCATCTTCAGCGAGGTCTCACCACGCCCGCATGATACCGGCATGGTCACCATGATTTCCCAGGACCTGTCGCAGTTTGCCTTGCACGCCCGCGCGATCCTCGGATTGCCCATCCCCAACATTCACCAGCATGGGCCATCCGCATCCAGCGTCATCCTGGTCGAAGGAAACTCTGCACAGGTAAGTTTCGGCAATCTCGAAGCTGCATTAAGTGAACCGGACACCCAGTTACGCCTGTTTGGAAAGCCTGAAGTCAGTGGCCACCGCCGCATGGGAGTTCTGCTGGCCCGGGGCACCTCGGTTGATGAAGCCCTGCAAAAGGCCAGGCGGGCCTCTGCCGCAGTGACAACCACACTTTAAACACAAATTCAGGTTATGGCTCAGTTTGCATCAAGTCTGCCTGAATTTACCGACCATGGACCTCTTAAGAGCATTTAAACATCATGAATAACGCGGACCTCATCTCACGTATCGAAGCACTGGAATCCCGCCTCATGCACCAGGAGGCCGCACTGGATGAAATCACCCGCACTCTGGTCAGACAGGAACAACTTGTGACCACACAAA
>JASJGW010000236.1:0-3529 GCA_033791305.1 Gammaproteobacteria bacterium
CTACTGGTCGTGGTGATCTATATCATGGGTCTGTTACGGGCCCTGGTTGCAACGGACAACCTTCTATACATACTGGATGGAGCGAGCCTCAGATGAGTTAATGTGGCACCATATCAAGAAGAATGGATGCCGCATTATCACCAAAAATGCACGGGGCTAGCCCGCATTTCTCACCGCGGGACGAGATGATCGCGCAGAGATCTGGAATCACAGTGGATTTTCTGAAGGAGCGGAATACGGACTGTATTTCCGACTGAAGATACTCTGCTGTGGATTCAAAGATCACGTGAGGGCTCGTGATCGTGGTGAGAAATGCGGGCTAGCGCAGTACTGCTCCTTCCTGCGTTATGGGTTATTAATCCCAGGCCGGTCTAACTCGATTCCCAATGGAATCGGCGAATGACAAGAGACCCAAAACAGCAGTTCAGCGCCTTGGTATTGAATGGACGGCAGCGAAGGACGGTCATTTCACTGGGTGTCTACTCCACTAAGGATCCGAGAACAGCCATGGAACGACCCGGCTGCATCAGGAATTGATTCAGCCGGGAGCGATCCGTGTTGTTACTTCGGTGTTACTTGGCGGTGTATTTAAACTTCTGTCCGGCAAGAACGGCTTCGAACATTAGGCCGCCCTTGGCCACGGTAAAGGTTGCCATTCCCTTGTGATAGGCGCCTTTGGTAGTGGCATCGTTCTTGCCGCCACTGGCACCGACAGAGCTGCCGCTGGTTGCGGCTGTCGCGGAAGCACCGGCGGTAATCGCCACGGCCTTGGCATCGGCACTGAATTCGAAGTTGCCAGTGCTGAATTCGTCAAAGGAACGCTTGTCTTCGAAGAAGATGATCTGGCTGAACACCTGGGCACCCAGCTGTAAGCCCACACTTGCCTGGGACATGGAGGTGTCGCCAACCCACTTTCCAGTGGTGTAGACGCGACCCTTGCCGTATGCGCCACCGACGATAATGCCACCCTTGCCGATTGACGGGAACACGGCATAGCCGTAGCTGTTGTTGAAGAAACTGCCGCTTTCACCGGCATTCTCAAATACCTTGATAGTCTCTGGATAACTAGCTGCATCATCATCCGCCATGGCACTGCCGAAGGGCAGGACAAGCAGCAAACAAATAATGTATGTACGTAATTGCATATACGCTTTCATGGGATAATCTCCTTGGTTATTTATCGCATATTGTAGGGGGTGACAATTTTACACGCATGCCAGTTAATTGCACCTGTTAGACCGGTTGGACCCGGTCTGCAGATCGTTTATTGCTTGCAAAAAGAAGAAAAGGGGTCAAATCAGACGCCGGTGCGCAATCGCCACCGGACTGCTGCGACCTAATCGAGTCGCAGTGCCACGCATTCCTTATGGCCGAGCCGGCCGCGCGCAATTTCTTCCCAGGGTCTCTGGTAGGTCTTGGAAAAGGTTGCCAGATTCTCGGTGAGCAGGATCAGGATCAGGGGCGCCTGGGAAGTGCCCATGTCAATGTTCGCGATCTCCCAGGCGTAGACGGGCCGCTCTGCACTGTTGAGCACTACCAGGTAGTTCATGTCCTGATATTCGGGCCCCAGGCGGTAGAAGCCGAGTCGACTGCTACCCATCGAGTCCCGGTAGCCCTGGATGGCAGAGACGAATTCCTGGTCGGATTCGTGGAGTTGCTGGACGGGTTCTTCGACGAGGTACTTGGCTGACAATACGGTAAGGGTAAAAATGACCAGTATGGCCCACAGCTGCTGCGGATCCTCTAGCTTGCGCAGGCTCAGGTAGCTGCACAGGGCCAGCAGCGCAGTGAGTATGGCCGTGCTCAGGAGGTTCGCTTGCATGGACAGGTTAACGGCCAGCTCACTACGGCTGAGAGCGAGCATGGCAATACAGACAATCAGGGGCATTGTTGCCAGAAAAATCAGAACGGCGCGTCGGACTCGCGGGAAGTGATACTCCTTCGCCCTCACCAGCAGTGCGCCAGCCAGCAAGGCCATTGCCGGTGCCGCTGCCAGAATGTAGCGCGTCTTTTTGGTGCCGGGGATGCTCATGCCCATCACTACAATCATCAACCAGGCGATTATCGATATCAGCAGCAGGGAGTAGGCACTCGCGGAAGGTTTGCCTTTTAGTGCAATGGCGATTACGGCAATCAAGGCGAGCGGATAGCTTATAGCGTAGGACCCCATGGCGCCGAGAAAGTAGACGTCGAGACCAGAGTCGGGATCGCCGAAGCGGCGGCTAAACTGGAAATCCACTGCGCGATCGACAAATTCCCGCCCCCCCTCCAGGTAAGCTGCAGTGATCAGCAGCGCGACGGATGCAGCGATAACGAGAGCTGCGCAGAATCCATGCAAAAACAGGTCCTTCCATCGGCGATTGACCAAAAATACGGCGCTGACGACGCCTGTCGCAATCACACCGCCGACCGCCCCCCTGAAAATGGCAGCTATAAATATGAGGAGTAGCAACTTAACCAGCGGCATCCGGGAACCCTTCAGGACCGCCGATATGGCCAGATAAAAACACAGACACGCCGAGAACATTACCCAGGCGTCCAGGGAGGTCGTGCGGGCCTGCATCAGGAATCCGACGGTGCTCAGCAGCAATAGGGCTGCAATAGTGCCGTATTCTCTACTGTGGAGTGCGCCAATGCGCCAAACTGTGGCAACAGTACCCGCCGAGACCACGGCGCTCGGCAGCAGGGCCACGGGCAGGCTGAACCCACCGAATAGTTTGCTCAGGCCGTAGGTCAGCCAGGTGCTGGTGACGGGATAATCCGGATACGGGCCAATTTGGGTGTGGGGATACAGGGTCATCCCCGTGCGCCACATTTCCTGAACAAAATAGGCGAATCGAACTTCCAGACCTGCAAAGTCCCGGTGCAGGTAGAAGGGCCATAAGACAGCCAGGGACCCGAAGAATACGGCCCAGGCAACCAGGGGGTCGTTGCGTGAGTTGCTGGCAATGCCCGAGTTGAGCGTCATCGGTGTCTCCGTGATCAGCTGGTGCTCAATGCTGCAGTGTGAGGGCGCGCATCGGCTTTCGAATTCGCCAATTCATAGAGCTGAAAATGAGTGGGAGGGTACCAGAGACTTTGACGGGCCGCTACCCGGCATGGGTTTCGCAGGTCCTGGCGCTGATTTCCCCCTCATCCCCCCGTGCGGCGTTTGTTCGGGCGTCCGCCACGGACCAGTGTGTTATCTGGGTTACTCAGGGTTTACATGTTATATACGATGATGTCGCCGTTTTTTTAATCCCGGATCCCCATAGCCTGTTCGGAGCGGCACAATTTACAGTGCGGCAGTCACTACCTATAATGCGCCGCACCGCTATGCGGCGAGCTGTGCGCAGGTTTACCTGTCCATCCAGTGGTCAGCTCTCGCTATACCTGTGATGCCATCTTGCCGGCAGTTACCGAAGGCGTAGAGAAATCGGGGCGCAGCCTGCCAGATGTTGCAGTGGTGTTCTCTCCTTTCCTGGCTGTGGCAGCCGCTGAGGACGGGGTAGAGACAACCATGGCGGCGCTGAAGGAACGCACGACTGGC
>JASJGW010000237.1:0-7156 GCA_033791305.1 Gammaproteobacteria bacterium
CGCTACATTCTCACCGCCGGGTTCAGGTCTGTCACTGGATTCCGTGGAACGTGACTATCCTGCCCTGATCTAGTACTCCTTCAAGATGATATTGCCGTGTTCAGTTGGTCTGTCAGTGTTCAGAGCAAGACGCGCCTCGCAGGGAATGGCCAGGGCCTGCGCACGGTGCCTTGCTGCGAAACACCACAGGAGCGCTGAACAAGGCAATATCATCTTGAAGGAGTACTAGATCAGGGCAGGATAGTCACGTTCCACGGAATCCAGTGACAGACCTGAACCCGGCGGTGAGAATGTAGCGTAACTGGCAAGGACAGTTGGCGGCATGTATCCGGTAACCCTTTCCAGATCAGACAACCGCACACCCTGACGTACAAGATAGGCAATATAAGTATGACGTAACGCCTGAGGGGTGATTTCAGCAGGATTGACAAGCCCCGCATCATGCGCGGCACAGGCCAGCAATGCCCCCAGTTCATCGGCGCCAAGTGCATCGCCATTGCTATCGGGACAAACAGGGGAATCCGCTGGCGAGTCTTCAGAAATACACGCTGATATGACAGCAGCAATAGCGGGTGAGATGGCAAGCATTCTTTCATGCCGGCCTCTTACTGACAGTTCAGATGTTGAAAAATTGATGTCCCCCGTCTGCACGGCGGACACTTCCTCAATGCTCAATCCGGAAAACAGCAGTGTGATTAACAAGCGGGATTTCGGATCAGCCGCCTTGAACAGCGTCAACACCTCGGCAATCGCCAGCTCACGGTTAATCTGATGTGCAAGCGCGGGCGCAATCTGTGCACCTGGCAGTTGAGCATCGTTTACCTGCTCCAGGGCAGGAGTTCCCTGCGCATTGACAAAGACTGGATGTAATTGAGGCAATCCTGGCTGTCTGCCGGGACGATTAAGAAAATCATAAAGCCCCAGCACCAGCAGTCCCAACAGGACTGATGCTGCCACACTAATACCACTGTCACGCAGATAATCAGGATACACAGGACGTTCCGGCAGAAATGCAGGTTCCTTCACCTCGATCTGCGGATATTGACGTTTGTAATTGACCTGGTTTTGCAGCTGGCGATTCTGTACCTCGCGATACAGTGTCTCAAGCTGTAACAACTCCTCTTGTAATGCTTCGTGTTCTGCAAACCGGGTCGTAAACTCCATGACCTGCTGTTTCTGCTCATCCAGCTGCGCCTGCAGGCTCTGTACCGACTGGTGTGCCGTTGCCAGGTCCTGCTCAGCCTCGGCAAGCGCAAGCTGCTGGCCTGCATTGCGCTTCTCCTGTATCTCTTCAGCCAGCAGGTCACGTTTTCTGACCAGCCCCTTGATTTTCGGATCTATCGCCATGTAATGCGGCGTAAACTCAAGCTCCAGTTCCTTGATCTCTTCCTTGATCTCTACAAGCCGCTGATCAAGGTTGGTCAGGCTATCCTTCCCATGCTCACTGACTACCGGTCGCCCCGCAGCAATGGCAGCCTTCATCGCACCTAACCTTGCCCTGGCTGCAACCTCTTCTTCGTTGGTCTTGTTCAGGGAATCGGTCAGACCTGACAGTTGCTTCAGCATGCGGTTCTCGTTTCGCTCCATCGAAACAATGTCATAATCCTTGCGAAACTGATTCAGCTCCTCCCGTTTCACTGTAACTTTCTGCCGCACCTCATCAAGTTGTTGTTCCGTTTCCGTGATCTCGGATGCCGATTCAGCCGCAACAGAATCAGCATGCGTGTCCTGATAGACCTTGATCCAGGCATTGATCACGACGGGTAGCAGTTCTTTTACGGGTCCTCGCGCTACCAGCTCCACAAGATTGGTATTGGCAACCGGTACCGCTGCGAGCATTTCGTCCAGGTCAGTCAGGGTAAGTCCTGCTGCGTCGCCCCGGTTGTCTGCAGTGGACAACGCCTCCAGCACCCTGGCCAGCAGGCTGTATCCGGCAAGGTGCTGAAGTTCCAGCTCAACATGCTGTGTATTGGATATATCTCCGAAACGCTCATCAATAACAGGGGGAGTTACCAGCAATGTCGCCCTGCTTTCATAGATAGCAGGACGCAGGAAGGTGTACGACAGGCTTATCAGCAGGCTGATTGCGGCGACTGCCAGAAATATGCGTATCCTGCGCCTGTTACGCGTGGAATCGGCATCATCAATATCCGCATATTGTCCAGGAGAGTAGACAATACCAATTTGTTCATCCCTGTAGGAAGGCAGCCTGCGCATATCTCCAATTCACCATTATTCTTCAAATGCCCGCTGTCCATGCATTGCCATGCCTGCAGCACTTCATTCTGACTACTCTATTACTCACTATAAGTCATATTGGTAAACACCTCTACACGAACCAGCAGTCGGTGGAGGGAAATAGAATACGAGCAAGCGGAGAGCTGGACTGCACAACTACACAGACAAACAACGACCGTCAGCCACACACCAGGCACCGCTTGTTGTGGTAATAAACCTGCTACTGACACTGCGCTACAGGCAGGCATCTACTGGCTGTGGTACCGGTTGCGCGGCGTCTGGAAACAAAACTGCCGGTTATGAATCAACGATGCTGCATGGTTTCCAGTTTGCACAGACATGCCAGCACCATAAATCCGGTGCCAACCTGAAACAGGGTCATCGTTGTATATCCGGAAACAAGATACAAACCCATCACTCTGGCAAGACCTGCCCCGAAAGCCAGCAATATTCCCACGATCGCTGACACATTTCCCGCAACCCCCAACATATTTCCCATATTAACCTCCCATCTCAAGTATATTTACAAAACAGGCCAGCAATTCATTTGTAATCGCCCTGCCAGCCGTGATCAAGTTTATCGGTTCCCTTGTGCCAGTGTTCCGGCAGCTGTCTTCCGGTGCCGCCAGCTCATGATTTTCTTGCGCGCCAGATGCTGCAGCAACATCCCGGGCGGCATACGCAACCAATGGGATCGAACATACAGCAGCCACTGCGCAACCGCACGCCTGCGCCGGGGGAAATCAGGATGTTCAGGAAGCATCACTGCCTCAACCAAATTGTCCATCAAATATAATACCGGACCAGGAGGCGCACCATCACCGGTTGCAACCATCGCCGCATCAGGTATGTCTGCAGCAAGAAAACGGTTTGTATAACGCATCGTATAAAATAATGGCCGCAGCAATCCCTGCAAGCGAGCGCGACTCACAAGCTCCTCCCAGAAACCTGCCTGCTTGTCAAAATGCTGGAACAGATCCGTCAGGTCAACCAGATCACGCAGTCCATTGATAAATTCACCGTCATGGAACAGGTGCACGGCGCTATGAAGAACCATGTCCACGGGCTGCAAAACCCGCAACCGGCTGTCAGCAAGCGGGATACTGTCTGCAAGCAGTTTTTCGGGGTCGGGACTAAGACGACTGGTCAGTGGTGAAATAGTGTGATGAATATCCACCTCGATAAACCGACCGGGATACCGCAGCGGTGGCAATTCATGCATCCAGGTCCGATAATAACGCTGATCATACTCTTCCAGCTTGACGGACTCCCATCCGTGGTCAAGCAGTGTTTGCTCGAAGCTGTCCAGCAATTCCCGGGGAACCAGCAAATCCACATCCGACAGCAGCCTGCCCCGGGAAGGCGGTAGTCCGGCGAGAATATAGGCACTCCCCTTGAGCAACACCAGGGGCACATCACGGCCCTCCAGCGCCGCCAGTATCCGGTTTATTTCCCAGCGAGCTGTCCGCTGATACTGGCTGACAAATACCCGTGCGGCCATAAAATGGTCCCGTACACTGGCAGGTAGCTGCTCCATTTCACCCGTTTCATCCATAATAGCGGCAAGGCGACCCAGCAGCCGGGTGCGCCGGGCAATACGCAGCAACAGGTCCCATTCATCAAGCCCAAAACCTGTCATGCGTCCGGGTTCACGCAGGGCCGTGAGCAAAATCTCAGTGCCGTGATTGCCGTATTGCCTGTTGGCCATCATGCGTCCGCAAGCTGACTCAATGTATCAATGGCCTCATCCAGGTCACTGTAGGAAAGAATATAGCGATCACAATGTCGTACCAGTCCCGTCACGGCCTGAAAGCCTTGCAGCCCCAGCAGCCGGTAGTTAAAGGAATTATTTGCAAGTTTCAGGAAGGCCTGTGGCATGCCAATCGGTTTCAGGCGTAACGGGGCCCCTGCCCGATAGCGTGGAAAGACCAACCAGCCAGGCGATGCCGGGATATGCGCCTGTGTCACACTGGCATCGGGTGTCCGCAGATGTGCGACAGTTCCTTTACGTGTCCCGTGAAAAGCCGGTCCGATTGACGCGTCCGGTGCAAAATCACGAATGACATCAATCGATTTGTTCTTCAACGGTGTGGGACGCGGCAATGGCACCAGTTGTCCATCGTCTACCCTGAGCAGACCGAATTCATCGGAAAACAGGCGCCAGCCGCGACTCACCAGCGCTGCGCACAGGGTACTCTTGCCGCACCCTGGCCAGGCCGGCAGTAACAACACCTTGCCGGCACGTTCGACGGCGGCTGAATGCAGCATGAGATACTGATGCGCCTGCATGGCAATACCCCAGTTCAGCCCCCATTCAAACAGCGGAAAGGCATGGCTGAGCTGAAAGGGCTGAAATGGCGACTGTCCATCCAGCAGAAACTGAACCTGGGGACGCCACCAGCGACGAATACCGCCAAGACGCAATACCCGCACATGGAAATCCGCGATGGCAGGTGCTTCCACCACGGGAAATTGTCCGTAAAACTGGCGCAACAACCGGGTGAATCCATCGATATCAGAGCGGACCTCCACAGTAAACGGCCCGGTCTTGAGCAAGATTCCCCTGTCCGCCAGCCGTTGGTGGCACTCGTCGCCCGTAAGCCCGGCAAGTATCAAAACTGGACTTTCTCGGTCAATCCTGCGGCTTGCAGCTGTTCCAGCAACTGTGACACATGCTCCACAGATGTCTGCTCGCAGGTTTCATCAGAACCCTCGCAAAGCGCCCGGGCAAGCGCATCGGCAGTACGAGGACGAACAGACAATTGTTGCAGTACCCTTGCAGAGAATTCCGGTAGCAGATGGGTCTCGCCCGACAGGGAATCGTAGAGAGCGTATTGTTCACCCCATTTTTCCCAATGCAGGGCGCCTTCTTCCAGGATCTTCCAGCTTGTTGTAGATTGAGCCTGCTGCGAAACTTCCATGAATGACTTACCTGCAATCACCGGGTGGCAAACCCTAGTGTAAGGCACTTTTAGCTGCCAATGAAAGCCGGCAATACGGTTAGCACATAAGAAAGTGATACAAGGCGTCGCCAGAAACGCAACCACTGGCATAATGGCAAGCTTATTTTATCGCGGGCCTTGTCAACCCATTGTGAAGTCGGGATTCACCGAACAGAGACATGAACCGTTAATGGGTGAAGCTGCCTTGTCCAGGGTAGCAACAGGTCTTTGGGGGTACCAGTTATAACTGCCGGATGCAGCATCCACATAACAGAGTAAATAGACAACCTTGCCAGCATCAAATTCTTTCTTTTTCACTACGTCGATATATTCTTTATATGGATTTTTGCTCTCTCGAGTATTCCCGTCCTCGTCATACCATACTGAGTAGCTGGAAAGCAGGCTCGGTACAACACCGTTATCCGGAACACCGTAAAGGGTGGTAGGGGGATCCTTGGGGTCGTTAACGACGACTTTGATCTCCCATGCTTCCATGCGCACCCACTCGTCAGGATCACCGACCACATTATCGCTTTCAGGAAGCAGGGCGGCGCTCGCCGCAGCCCTTTCTTCGCATTGATTGATGCTGGCCATCGCAACGGCGGCACCACTGCGAATCGTCATAATCGCCGGAACAATTGCTGCAGATGCCCTGATGATTTTACGGCGGTGTTCAGAAACAGCCTGGTCTAGCGCTACCCCACCAGCCTGAGATTGATCAACCGCTGGCCCTTCATCCTTGTCTCTAGTAGGCATGTATATCCCCAAATCCTTGAATTTTAATGCATATTACTCAGATCTAAATAGCCGAGATAAAGCATTTATCTCTGAAAAATAACTTTTTTTATAGCGTGCTGTAATTATGACGCCTATTACCACATAACCAGTGTAGCGCGAATTAAAAAAAACGCAACCAACAACGCGCCCTGTACTATAACCAGCTGAATAATATTCTTTTTCGTCCGCTCGGCAAACGCCACCCGGGAGAGTCTTTTTATGGCTATCCGACCCGTTCAACGGGTATCTGGATCAGGAGTTGGCCCTATAATCCTCTACGCAATCAAATTTACGGGGGAAGTAACAATGGAAATCTACAAGCAATTCGTGTTCGAAGCAGCACACCGACTCCCGAACGTGCCAGAGGGGCACAAGTGTGCCCGTCTGCATGGCCATTCATTCAAGGGAACCATCTATATAAAAGGAGATGCCGATAAAGATAGCGGCTGGATCATGGATTTTGCGGATATCACGAAGGCGTTCAAACCCATCTATGATCAACTTGATCATTATTACCTGAACGAGATTAAAGGACTGGAAAACCCGACAAGCGAAGTGCTTGCAAAGTGGATCTGGCGCAAACTAGAACCTGCTTTGCCGTGCCTGTCCAGAGTGGAGATAAACGAAACCTGCAGCAGCGGGTGTCGCTACGATGGAGATGATGAGTAACTCCTGTCGATTAGCTGAATATACCGCGCCACTGTATATATAGTCTGCCGGAAAGAGACCGTACCGCCAGCTCCTGAGCAAACACCCTTCAGTTCAATCCCGCCCGTTGCAGCAACTTCTGCGCATACTCAATTGGAATCGCGTAACTGATGCCACTGGGTTTGGCGAGGGCGTTCTCCCGTCCCTCTTTTACAAACACCTTATTGATAACACCAATGACATCAGCTGTATCGGGGTGAAACAGGGGACTGCCGCTATTACCCGGATAGGCGGTAGCATCAAGCTGAAAGACAGTATACGGACGTCGCAAGCGCTTGATCTGGGCAGGGTCCAGCTGAGCGGCTGAATTTGCCTGCAGGGCAACAGGAACGATGGAACTGATGATGCCACGATGGGTCACCGGATAGAGACCAAAAATGATACCCAGCGGATAACCGGTAAATGCATATTCTTCTCCTTCCCTAACACTGGAAGACTGCCCCAGGGATAATGCCGGCAAGGATTTACCCTCAAACTTGAGCAGAGCAAGA
>JASJGW010000238.1:0-5820 GCA_033791305.1 Gammaproteobacteria bacterium
GTAGGCGGATGGTCGACTAACTATTCAGTATCCTGGCGGAGGAACTGTATGGCACAGCTAATTCTCGAACCCACACCCCAGGCTCAGTGGCAGGCACTGGTGCACGAGGCACAGTCAGCCTGTGAACGACAACTGGATGAATCGCTGGAAAGCTATCTGGTGTTCCTGCTGATGCGTTTTGCCGACAAGCCACAGTGTATGGCACGCATCATGGCCGAAGATTATCTCAACTCACAGGCACTCCATGGCGAGCAGCGTGCCGGCATGTTGCGTGAGGTGGGTGATCATTGCCTGCTGTTCTCCGGACTGTTTCCGCAGCTGGCCGAACGTCGGCTGGTAAGTATCAGCTACTTTGTCAATATTGGCCGTGCCTCCTACCGGCAATTGTCCGATGGGCTGGATCGTGGCTGGTCCTCGGTCTACGGTCATCTGTCGGACGCGTTCATTATTCTGGTGGATATCCTGCATGCCATGCGCGGACTGGGGGGCGTTGCTGCATTGACGCCGCTGCAGGCCATGGATTTCTGGCTGGAGACCGGTAGCCGCCGCTGTTACCAACAGGTCTGCCCTGAAGGTCGTTCCCTAGCCGTTGCCGGGGCCACCGAAAAGCACTGAATCCCTGTGTTATCTATGTAACTGCGCTGCGGTTGGGGTAGAATCCACAAGTATTTTCCGGGTGCAGCCGGACAGGGTGCCACGCCGGCCACGGTTTCGCGAAACACGATCCCGGTGCTGCAGGTATTCCCCCAGCCAGGCCGCACTGAAATCCATGCATTTGTCTGTTGTTCCTGTTATGCCTCAAAAACCCAAAGCTATTGCGCTGATTTCAGGCGGGCTCGATTCATTGCTTGCTGCACGCGTGGTGATGGAGCAGGGCGTGCATGTCGAGGGTATCAATTTCTACACCGGCTTTTGTGTTGAAGGACATACGCATGCTATTCGCAAAAAGGACCGTACCCGACCCAAGCGCAATAATGCCTTGTGGTCGGCCGAACAGCTGGGCATCAAGTTGCACATTGTCGATATCATCGAGGAATACAAGGATGTCGTGATCAACCCGAAGCATGGCTATGGCGCGAACCTCAATCCCTGCCTCGATTGCAAGATCTTCATGGTCAACAAGGCACGTGAGTGGATCGACGCAAATGGCTTTGATTTTATTATCACCGGTGAAGTCATTGGCCAGCGGCCCATGTCACAGCGCAAGGACACCATGCCGGTAATTGCACGTGAATCCGGTGCCGAGGATCGGCTGGTGCGCCCCTTGTGTGCGCGCAATCTCCCGGCGACGCTGCCCGAAATCAAGGGCTGGCTGGATCGAGACAAGCTGTACGGTTTCAATGGGCGGTCGCGCAAACCACAAATGGCACTGGCCGAAAAATTCGGTTTTGTAGATTATGCCCAACCGGCGGGTGGCTGCTGTTTTTTGACTGACAAGCAGTACTCCGTGAAGCTGACGGATTTGTGGGCCACCCGCGGTACGCGTGAATACGACCTTGATGACATCATGTTGCTGAAGGTGGGGAGACATCTACGACCGCGACCGAATTTTAAAATCATTGTCGGCCGTGAAGAAGGCGAAAATCGTTTTATGGAAGGCTATAGAAAGCGCTTTGTACACATGTTGCCGACCAGTCATACCGGGCCGCTGGTACTGCTGGATGGAGAAATCTCGCTGGCTGACATCGAACTGGCTGCGCGACTGACAGCGCGTTTCAGCCAGGGCCGTGATGCCGACCGGGTAACCATTGAAGTGAACCAGAAGGGCGTTGCCACGCACAGTCTTGAGGTGGTGCCGCTGCCGACCGATGAAATTCCTGCAGGCTGGTATCTATGAGCGTAACGGTTGTCGATGCGCGTCACCTGCTCTGCCCGCTACCCGTTATCAGGACACAGGATGCCGTCGAGAAGCTGCAGCCGGGTGATGCGGTGCAGGTATTGTGTACCGATCCGGGTGTTGTTCATGATATTCCGGCCTGGTGCCGGGTTCACGGCCATGAAGTCTGCGACATCAATGAGCAGGAGTATGAGATTGCCATCAGTATTCGTGTTGGTGATTCCGGTAGCTGATCGATGAGCCATACACATCTCCCTGATTCGCACGACATACGTTACCGGGATATCCGCACGGTGACGGTGGTGGGCGCTATCGTCGATCTGTTACTGGGTGCGGCCAAGATTATGGTGGGTCTTGCTGCCGGCTCACAGGCACTGATTGCAGACGGCATTCATTCCTTTTCGGATCTGGCGACCGATTTTCTGGTGCTGTTTGCCGCGAAACATGCACACCGTGTTGCAGATGCGGAGCATCCATACGGGCATGGTCGTATCGAGACCGTGGCGACGGTGGCGCTGGGCGTCTCCCTGGTGCTGGTTGCCGTCGGTATCAGTTATGACGCCGTGCGCCGCCTGCTGGAACCCGAGCTGCTGTTGCATCCAGGCTTGCTGGCACTGGTGGTTGCGCTGGTATCGGTGGTCTCGAAGGAGATCATCTACAAATACACGGCACGTGCGGCGCGCCGTCTGCGTTCAAAGATGTTGCTCGCCAATGCCTGGCACAGCCGCAGCGATGCGATATCCTCGATTGTTGTGGTCATCGGTGTGGTCGGCACCATGGCCGGCTTCTCCTACTTCGATGCCGTGGCGGCTGTTGTCGTCGCACTGATGATTGCAAAAATCGGCTGGGACCTGCTGTGGAAGAGCCTGCAGGAGTTGATTGATACCGCGCTGGAACCCGAGCAGGTCGCCGAGATACGCACTATCATCATGTCTGTTAACGGCGTGCGTGCCTGCCACATGCTGCGCACGCGCCACAGTGGTAATGATGTACTGGCGGATGTGCATATTCTGGTTGATCCTGCGTTAAGCGTATCAGAGGGACATCAGATCGGTGAAACAGTACGCAGGAGACTGATAGACACCAATGAGGGTGTTTCTGATGTCACAGTACATATCGATCCGGAAGATGATGAACTGGCCTCCCCCGTAGATCTCCTGCCCCTGCGTGATGAAATTCTGCGACGACTCGGGGAGCAGTGGCAGCCTATAGATTTTGGTACGGACATCGACAAGGTGGTGCTGCATTACCTGGATGGGAAGGTGCACGTGGATGTTTTCCTGCCTTTGAACGGGATGGGCCCTGAAAAGTCCGATGAGTTGTCCGCAGTGATTCGCGAGGCGGCGCTTAAGGCAGAGGATATCGGGGACGTGTGCGTCTATTATCAATCGTAATAAAGCACCAACCGGGTGCCGATTGTTGTCTGTTGCACTATAATGGTGCGCCTGCCTGTTTGACGATGTTGCAAAAGGTGTGAAATAACACTGGTTTGTCAGTAAAGCCTACCGTGGCATAATTCGTGCCTCGTCAAATAAGCAGCAAGATTTTTTGAGTACGTCGTTGTTTTGCAGCGACGGTGTGTGACATTTGCATAAATTGATTTGGAGGAGTGGTAATGTCTGCAACCAGTGTAATGAAGATGATTAAGGACAACGGTGCAAAATACCTTGACCTGCGTTTCACCGATACTATCGGTAAAGAACAACACGTAACTATCCCCACCAGCATAGTGAAGTCGGACTTCTTCAAGGACGGCAAGATGTTTGATGGTTCCAGTATCGCCGGCTGGAAGGGCATTAATGAGTCCGACATGGTCCTGATGCCGGATACGACCACTGCAGTGATGGATCTGTTCAGTGATGAGCAGACAGTCATTGTCCGTTGTGACATCCTCGAACCTTCCACGATGCAGGGCTATGACCGCGACCCGCGCTCTATTGCCAAACGTGCCGAGGCCTACCTGAAGTCCACCAAGATTGGTGATACGGCATTTTTTGGCCCGGAGCCGGAATTCTTCGTGCTGGATGATGTGCGCTGGGGTGCCGATATGAGCGGTTCCTTCTGCAAGGTCGATTCCGAGGAGGCCTCCTGGAACGCCGAGCGTGTCTACGAAGACGGTAACATCGGTCACCGTCCGACTGTGAAGGGTGGTTATTTCCCCGTACCACCGGTGGATTCCCTGCACGACCTGCGTGGTGCCATGTGTCTGGCACTTGAGGAAATGGGTGTTTCGGTCGAGGTGCATCACCACGAAGTGGCAACGGCCGGCCAGTGCGAAATCGGTACCCGCTTCGACACCCTGGTGGCTCGTGCCGACCAGAATCAGATCCTGAAATATGTTGTGCACAACGTGGCACACGGTTATGGCAAGACGGCAACCTTTATGCCCAAGCCGATTGTTGGTGACAACGGCAGCGGTATGCATGTGCACCAGTCACTCGCCAAGGCCGGCAAGAATATCTTCACTGGCAACAAGTACGGCGGTCTGTCGCAGCAGGCGCTTTACTACATTGGTGGTATCTTCAAGCATGCCCGTGCCCTGAATGCCTTTACCAATGCCAGCACCAACAGCTACAAGCGCCTGGTTCCGGGCTTTGAAGCGCCGGTCATGCTGGCCTACTCGGCTTGTAACCGTTCTGCCTCCGTACGTATCCCGTTCGAGTCCAACCCGAAGGGCCGTCGCATCGAGGTGCGCTTCCCGGATTCCAGTGGTAACCCGTACCTGTGCTTCGCTGCGATGATGATGGCGGGTCTTGACGGTATCAAGAACAAGATCGATCCGGGCGATGCCATGGACAAGGACCTGTATGACTTGCCGCCGGAAGAGGGAAAGAGAATCCCGACGGTGTGCAGTTCGCTTGACCAGGCACTGGAATCACTGGATGCCGACCGCAAGTTCCTGACTGTCGGTGGCGTCTTTAGTGATAACATGATCGATGCCTATATCGACCTCAAGATGGACGAGGTCACGCGCCTGCGCATGACCACGCACCCGGTTGAGTTTGATATGTATTACAGCCTCTGACCCACTCGCTCTGTACGTAACAGCAGGCCCCGCTATTACAGCGGGGTTTTTTTGCCTACAGAGACAGTCACTCGGGGCATCCTGTCCATCGTCGGGTGCAAGACCTTATAGCTGTTCGCCGGCTGCAGCAGTGTGACATTCGTCACACCTGCACAAATCAGGCAAGACCAGAGGTAGCTTGACGCCGATAATCAGTATTGCAACCCGGTAACGACGCGTTTATTGTTAATAACTATGAAACGTCTTTTGATCATGTTGCTGCTTGCCGGCAGTGCACACGCGGAAATCTACAAGTCCATTAATGCAGCTGGCGAGGTTGTCTACTCTGATACCCGGACACAGGGTGCAGAGACCATGAAAATGCCGGCTTTACCGACCTACACCCCGCCACCAATCACGTCGTACACGACCAGAAACGCGGAATCCCTCCAAGCAACGGAGTACGAGGACGTTGTTTTCCTGAAGCCTGAAGATGACGCGACCGTCAGAAATAATCAGGGGATTATCCACACCGAACTAAAGCTGACACCAGCCTTGCGTGGCAACCATCACGTCCAGTTTTACCTGGATGGTGAAGCCTATGGTGAACCCGGCAGGTCAATTCGGACAACAATGCGTGATGTGGATCGTGGCGAGCACACCCTGACGGCCAGTGTTCTCGATGCTAATGGCGACTCCCTTATCAGTGCCGATCCGGTGATCGTCCACCTGCACCGGGAGACTATCCACAACCCGAATCACCCCAATAACCCGAATCGGCCCCGCCCCACGCCCCTCCCATCACCCAGATAGACTCTCACGGCTGGTTGCTTGCGCACCATGTTGGTGCGCACCTGTGAATCAAGCTATAATTCCAACCAGCAGATGCGCCTGATGTACCGTGCCAGGCATGGCAAGCATTGATCATATGCTGGTGAATATTAGTCAGTTAATTATATTTTCTAAAAAACGGGTAAGT
>JASJGW010000239.1:0-11318 GCA_033791305.1 Gammaproteobacteria bacterium
ATCGGCTGCGGCATCAACGACAGTGGGCACGTTGTGGGGGCTAGCAAGATCACCGGGGATAGCGCCAACATGTCTTCCTGTATGACGATGGCACGATCCTATGCATGACCGGAGTTGGCCGCATTAGGGCCTGGGAACTGATTCTGAATAAAAATTCTCTAGGCGACGGGAGACACCCCATCTCTGACGTTCAGGTATATCTATTTTGCGACGTATTGACTAGTACGAATATATTGGTCATTCGTCACCTTCCGACCTTGATCGCACACAAACACTAACATATACAACTAGTACGTTTGTATTTGTCAGCATTGTCCGAAGTGCGGCCTTCACCTGTTCATAAGGCAAGAAAGGTATACAAGAGGGGGTAAAAGATATGGCCTGGTGTGGGAACATGGCTATACCCGATTAGCTCCAGTTTATAAATATATCCTGGAAATAAAAGAATATTAATAGCTGCATTCCAAACAAGAGCCGGATACAGTTTCCAGTCCGAAGACTTCGGTATATCCTTGTTTTATGAAAAACTTATCCGGACCCTTTTCGGTGGTTAAAATTTGTTATCCTAGAGGGACTGTGGCGCGAAGAGGGTGATTCGGTATTGTGGAGTCCACTACACACCAGGACGGCTTGTACCTGCTTTTGATCAGTGTGCATGGCCTGATCAGGGGGCATGACCTTGAATTGGGTAGTGATGCCGATACCGGAGGGCAGACCAGGTATGTGGTGGAACTTGCCCGGGCGCTGGGGCAGTGCGCGCAGGTCGCACACGTTGATCTGCTCACACGCCGTATTGTTGATGAGCAGATCAGTGACGACTACCGGCTTTCCCTGGAACCACTGGCGGAGAATGTTCACATTGTGCGCCTGGATGCCGGCCCCGATGAGTACATCGTCAAGGAGCAATTGTGGGATCAGCTTGACAGCTTTGCTGACCGGGCCCTGGAATACGTGCGTGAACTGGGCAGAAATCCACATCTGATTCACTCTCACTATGCCGATGCCGGTTATGTCGGCACGCGTATGGCAAATATGCTTGGGGTGCCGCTGGTGCATACCGGACATTCCCTGGGGCGGGTCAAGCGGCGGCGTCTGCTGGCACGAGGCCTGAAACGCGATGTGATCGAGGAGCGCTACAACATGTCGCGGCGCATCAATGCCGAGGAAGACACGCTGGGTGCGGCCGAGCTGGTGATCACCAGTACGCACCAGGAAATCAAGGAGCAATACGAGCTGTATGATTATTACCAGCCGCAAAGCATGCGCATCATACCGCCTGGTACCGATCTGCAACATTTTTACTCGCCGGATGGTAGCGAAGGTGATAGCGATATCTTTCGAGAAATTGCGCGTTTCCTGAATCAGCCGGACAAGCCGATGATCCTGGCGCTGTCACGGCCGGATGCGCGCAAGAATATCGCGACCCTGGTGGATGCCTACGGGGAATCTGCCAGACTGCAGCAAGTGGCCAACCTGGTCATTATTGCGGGAAACAGGTGTGATGTGGCAGATATGGAGGAGGGGGCACAGGATGTTCTGACCGATATTTTTCTGCGCATTGACAAATATGACCTGTACGGCAAGGTAGCTTATCCCAAGCATCACCGGGCGGATGATGTACCCGTCATCTACCGGCTGGCCGCGGTCTCCCGTGGTGTGTTTATTAACCCCGCACTGACCGAACCATTCGGGCTGACACTGATCGAGGCGGCGGCCAGTGGTTTACCGATTATCGCGACCGAAGATGGCGGCCCGGTCGACATCATCAGCAATTGCAACAACGGTCTGCTGGTAGACCCGCTGGACAATATGCAGATCACCAGTCAGCTGCTCAAGGTCCTGGGCGATACGTCCAGCTGGCAGGCGTACGCCGACAACGGGCTTGCCGGGGTGCGCCGGCACTATTCCTGGGCGGCGCATGCAAAGTCCTATTTACAGGCCATAGCACCGCTGCTGGAGCGTAGTGAACCGGTAGAACGACGCCTGTTACCACAGCGTTCACGCATGTATCACGACCGCACCATCATTACCGATCTAGACCAGAACCTGCTGGGTGACCCGGAGTCGCTGGCCGATTTCGTTGACGTTATCAAGGCGAATCGCAAGTGCACCACGTTTGCAATTGCTACCGGGCGGCGTCTCGACGATGCTTTGCGAATCCTCAAACGCTATGGCATACCGCAGCCTGATCTGCTGATCACATCTCTTGGTACCGAGATCCATTATGCGCCACGGCTGACCGCCGATACCGGCTGGTCACTGCATATCGATCATTACTGGAACCCCAAGGCGGTGCGTCGCATACTCGCCGAAGTCCCGGGCCTCATGTTGCAGCCGCGCAACGAGCAAAGTCGCTTCAAGATAAGTTACTACATCGACCCGGCCAAGGCACCGGATCCCGATGAAATCAACAGCCTGCTGCATCGCAACGAACAGACCGTCACCGTGATCTATTCCTTCGGCCAGTTCCTCGACATCGTGCCGGTGCGTGCCTCCCAGGGGTTCGCATTACGCTGGTTTGTAGATCAGTGGGATATTTCCCTGGACCATGTGCTCGCGGCCGGCGGTTCCGGTGCCGATGAGGACATGATGCGCGGCAATACCCTGGCAGTGGTGGTCTCCAACCGGCATCACGAGGAGCTGTCGGAACTCACTGATGTCGAGCGCATCTACTATGCACGCCAGCCCTATGCGGCCGGTATTCTGGAAGCCATCAAGCACTATAGGTTTCTTGAAACCTGTGGTGTTATGCCGGAATGAGTGTACGCATGCAGGCGCTGCTGCAGGATTGCGGTGTGCGTGCCAGCCTGATCTGGAGTATCGATGATCTGCGGCAGGTCAGGTTGCTTGATGTGCTGCCGGCGGGTGCCACGAAACTGTATCTGGTGCGTGGAATATTTTCTGGGTATGAATGGTAATTACAGTGCCGGGATTCTCGAAGGGGTGGCTCATTTTCTGCTGGTGTCCCTTCACTTTCTGAAATCGGAACAAGACCATGACTGATATGGGAAATGCACATCCGGTGGTGTTTGGCGAGGTCCTGTTTGACCGCTTTCCCGACGGGCAAGCCGTGCTGGGTGGTGCTCCTTTTAACGTGGCCTGGCACCTGCAGGCATTTGGCAGCGCGCCGGTGATGATCTCCCGCGTCGGCAATGATGCGCTGGGGCGCAACATTCGGCAGGCAATGGAAGACTGGTCAATGGCGTTGCGTGGATTGCAGCTCGACAGCCAGCATCCTACCGGCACCGTGGATGTGAGTTTTGACGCGGGCGAACCGGCCTATGACATCGTTGACCAGCGTGCCTATGATTTTATTGATGCGACATTGTTGCCGCCCTTGCCCGAGTCCGGCGTGTTGTATCATGGCAGCCTCGCCCTGCGTAACTCGGTGTCACGGCATGCACTGGAGACGCTGTGCCAGGACAGTGATCTACCGGTGTTTATCGATGTCAATCTGCGTGCACCCTGGTGGCAGCGTGATGCTGTGCTGGCCATGCTGCAACAGGCCCGTTGGGCCAAGTTGAACGCTGACGAGCTTGCCTGTCTGTGCCCGGAAGAGGAAAATCTGGCGGCGCGCGCACGTTACCTGCTGGCAAGCTATGAGCTGGAGTGGCTGGTGGTTACACTGGGCAGCGCGGGTGCTCAAGTATTTATGGCTGCTGCTGATACCCTGAGTATTGCCCCGGCACAGAGCATGCTGGTCGCCGATACCGTCGGTGCCGGTGATGCCTTTGCCAGTGTCCTGCTGCTTGGTCTGCTGCGGGACTGGCCCATGCAGCAGACACTGCAACGTGCCCAGGTATTCGCCTCGGCCATTGTTGGCGTGCACGGTGCCACGGTGTCCGATGCCGGTTTCTATCAACGAATTTGTGCAGATTGGGAGCTTTTATGAGGTTGGAGCGCGGTTACCTGGAATCCCTGCAGATATACCTGAAGCAGAAACGTCAACATGCCCATCGCGTAATACACCGCCTCCGTGAACAGAACCAGGCATTCCTGTTGCGCAGTGAACTGCAGTCAATGTTCTGCGAATTGTGCGCCGAACCCGAGGGTGAGATGCTGCTGAATTCCCCCATGCATCAAATGATCGACTGGGCACAGGAAGGTGCGCTGGACAGAACCTATTGCTATCTGGCCCTGCGCACTCGTGTGGCATGCTGGAGTTATATCCGTTTTCAGCTGGACACACTCGACGTGGAGGAACTTGATGTCTCCAGTTACCTGGAGGCACGCGAACGCCTGGTTAATGGTACGGGCAGGCATGAAAACCGGCATGTACTGGAGCTGGACCTCGGTCCTTTCTCGCGCGAGTTCCCGAAATTGCAGGAGGCGCATTCCATTGGCCGGGGTATGGAATTTCTCAACCGGCGCCTGTCGAGCCAGTTGTTCGAGGACCTGGGCAAGGGTGACCGCCGCCTGCTGGAGTTTCTGCGTGTGCATCAGTATCGCGAGCAGCAGTTGATGTTGAACGAGGGTATCGATGATGTTCAGGGGCTGCGCAGAGCACTGCGCACTGCCAGTGATTTTCTCGAGACACACTCCGGTGATGTCGGCTGGGAGACGGTCGGGCACCACCTGCGGGTGCTTGGCTTCGAGCCGGGTTGGGGACGCACTACCTGCGCCATGCTGGAAAACATGAACCTGTTGCTGGATATTCTCGAGGCCCCGTCACCAGGCAATCTGGAGCGCTTCCTGTCACGGGTGCCGATGATCTTCTCGATCGCGATCATCTCGCCGCATGGCTGGTTCGGCCAGGCGGGTGTGCTGGGACGTCCGGATACCGGTGGTCAGGTGGTGTATATTCTTGACCAGGTGCGTGCACTAGAACGTGAGATGCGCCAGTATATTTACAATCAGGGGCTCGACATGGAACCGCAGGTCGTGGTGGTCACGCGCCTGATTCCGGAAGCTGAGGGTACGTCCTGTGACCAGCGCATCGAAGCCATCGCCGGGACCCACAATGCCAGGATTCTGCGTGTGCCGTTTCATGCGAAAAACGGCGAAGTGGTGCCACAATGGATTTCGCGCTTTAAGATATGGCCCTACCTGGAGCGTTTTTCCTTTGAGTCGGAGCGTGAAATCCTGGCCGAACTGGATGGACGTCCGGACCTGCTGATTGGTAACTATTCTGATGGCAATCTGGTTGCGGCATTGATTTCACAGCGACTCAAGGTCACCCAGTGCAACATTGCCCATGCGCTGGAAAAGACCAAGTACCTGTACTCCGATCTTTACTGGCGTGCGAATGACGAGCAGCACCATTTTTCCGCACAGTTTACTGCCGACCTGATTGCGATGAATACCGCGGACTTTATTATCACCTCGACCTACCAGGAGATCGCCGGTACTGCCGAGGGCATCGGGCAGTACGAGGCACATACGGCTTTCACTATGCCGGGACTCTATCGCGTGGTCAACGGAGTGGATGTCTTTGACCCCAAGTTCAATATTGTCTCACCCGGTGCGGATGCCGAGGTGTATTTCCCCGCCAGCGCCAGCGAGCGCCGGCTGACCCATTTGCATGGCGAGATCAATGGCATGATTTTCGGCCGTGACACGGCGGCAGACATTCGTGGTGTGCTGCAGGTAACTGACAAGCCGCTGCTGTTCAGCATGGCACGCATGGACCGGATCAAGAACCTCAATGGGCTGGTTGAATGGTACGGTGCCAACACGCAGTTGCGCGCTCTGACCAATCTGCTGATCGTTTCGGGACATGTCGATCCCGCGCTCTCCGGAGATGCCGAGGAGCGCGCGGAAATTCAGCGCATGCACCGCCTGCTCGACGAATATCAACTCGACGGTCAGGTGCGCTGGCTGGGCAGGCACCTGGACAAGAGCCTTGCCGGTGAACTCTATCGGGTGGTCGCAGACCACCGCGGTGCATTTGTACAACCGGCCCTGTTCGAGGCCTTTGGTCTGACCGTTATCGAGGCGATGAGCAGTGGTTTACCGACCTTTGCCACCTTGTTTGGTGGTCCGATGGAAATCATCGAGGATGGTGTATCAGGTTTTCACGTTGACCCGAATGAGGGTGCACACGCGGCGCAACAACTGGTGGACTTTTTTCAGCACTGCAGCAACGATCCAGCGGAGTGGGATCGTATTTCGCAGGGCGGATTGCAGCGCGTGGAGGCGCGCTACACCTGGAAACGTTATGCCGAGCGGCTCATGACCCTGTCCAAGGTCTATGGATTCTGGCGTTATGTCACCGGCCTTGAACGCGCCGAAACCCAGCGCTATCTGGAAATGTTCTATGCGCTGCAATTCCGTCCGCTGGCGGAGCAGATTCGCAGCTAACCCGAGGTTTTCGTGTCACTTCAGCGCGGGACGCGAACATCATCGACTGGATCCTTGTTTCTATTACGATTGCTCCTGAGATGGAAGGCAGGAGGGTATATCCACTACAGGCAAAGGGGAGGGTAGGTGTTTTCCACAATAGATAGATGTTTTGTGATATGATACATGCATGTTCAGGTGATATATAACTGCGGCTGATAAAGGTTGGTACCTGTACGCAGTGTGGATGTTCGACTCTGGTCCCCAACACAAGGAAGTGGCTTAACTGCTCCGTAAGATGGCCGCCTGGCCATCGTTTATATGGCGGCTTTTAGCCGCCATTTTTTTAACCTGTATCCTGTTCTGGCCAGTCATAAATCTTCATCGTATTGTCAGAAAAAGCCACACGGTTGTACCAAGGAACAATATACGGGGGTAGGTTTTCTCTATAAATTGTTGACCAGTGGCGGTCATTCTCTCCGTAAATACTGTCACTTTTCTGCGCCCCGGTACCTCCCTTGCCGGGGCGTTTCTTTGTGGGTTGTATGGCTAGTCCGCATCTCGCCACTCTGTGATACATGCCGGCCAGAGTTGGCCGGTTCCGGTAAAAAAGCTGGCATCAATGGCCTGCCAACCTTAAAAAATAATGATCCTGCATAAATGATTGTTATCACTCCACGGAGTAAAAAGTAAGAAAATCAGCAAATAGCCAGTTTGTGGTTATTCGTTGCGAATTGGAATCATTATTACCGGCAAGGTTGTTTATAGATGGGGTTCGGTATTTCATGTATGTTCAAGTCGCACCCATAACGGGAAAGGGGGAAGACAATGGCTTTAATAAGAAGCATGAATGTTGAACCTGAAATCGTCAAAAAAACACAGTGCGATATGAGTCACGCATGTTTATCAGGGAAGGCCGTGTGCAATGTGGAACCTTACCTGGAAAGGGATGTGCAGCTCCTCCGGTGCATGGACGAGAGGTCATGCGCATTCAAGAAAAATTATAAGGGATGGCTTATCTGTACCTGTCCGGTCAACAGAGCCTCGTTCAGCATCAGCTGATCAATCGCCGACAGGGAAGCCCTGCGGGCTTCCCTGTTCAGGAGGTATGCCCGCTGCGGCGCGCTAACGTTAAATCCTGATATCTACGGCAACCCCATCGTGCAAAGATCGGGTTTATTTTCGGGCCAAGGGATTGGTTCGCATAAGAATTCTCTAAGTGACGGGAAACCCCTTCCCGTTATTCTGGCAAGATCTCTTGGCGGCAACTTGCTCAGCAATTTCGGACATTCACATAAGGGTGATAGCGTATATATTTATCGTTCATGTTCCGCGCTACGGATAAATGCTTGTACGTTCGGCAATGGTGAAGAGCGACAATGACGTTATCAAGAGAAGGGTATGTTGACTGTTTGAATCACGCCGGCCCGCTTGATCCTAAGTGATTGCCCTTATATCTATCGTATAATGATTTTGGTAATTTTGAGTTGTCTGCGGCGAATGCTGACATCGCTCAAGGAGTTTTCATTTTGTGATCTCTAAACAGGCGGCCTTCGGGTCGCCTCTTTATTTTACGAATCGAAAATTAAGAAATGAGGAAAAATAAGGGGAAAGAAGAATGATGAAGCGCAGAAAGGTTCAACGCCGACGCTACAAGGCATACACGTATTTCCCGGCGATCGATCACCGGGGGGATATCATCATGTCCGAGCGTCGCCACCTTCCCACAAGGCGAGGATATGATATTTCTGTCGTTGACGTCGATTTTTCCAGTGACCACTTCGAAATCAACAAACAGGTGTAGTCAGGGCGAATATCATCAACGACGGGGCGTTGATAAAATAATCCGGGTACATCCCGCTTGATCGTGCTTTGCAAGCGCTAATAGCGGTTACAGACGAACAGCTGACCTATAACCGTGGACTTGGGAAAGAGGGGCGTTTAATCTCTCAACCCTATGGAATTCGAAAACAGTGTTTTGCAATTCAGCGCCTTTTTCTCGGTTACAGTGGGTATCATCGTGTTGTTTGTCGGCAAGCGGGTCAATGATGCCGTTGGTTTTCTCAGGGAATTCAGCATACCGGAGCCGGTCACCGGCGGGTTGATATTTTCCCTGCTGATCGCGCTGCTGTTCTTGATCAGCGACGTCGAAATCAGTTTCGATCTGGCAGCGCGGGACGTCCTGCTGATTTACTTTTTTACTACCATCGGTATCAACTCCAGCCTGAAAGATCTGTGGGCGGGTGGGAAACCGCTGGTAATCCTGCTTGCGGTCACTATTGCCTATATGTTTCTGCAGAACCTTACCGGCATCACGGTGGCCTCTCTGTTTGACCAGCCCACAGCGGTCGGCATGCTTGGCGGTACCGTTTCTCTGATTGGCGGGCACGGGACGGCTATTGCCTGGGCACCGAGAATCGCCGAGGACTTCGAGATCGCCAATGCTATGGAGATTGGCATTGCCTGCGCCACTTTTGGTCTTATTCTTGCCAGTTTGATGGGCGGGCCCATCGCGAAATTTCTCATTTCAAAACACAAACTGGTGCCGGCACAGGTGGAACCACTGGATATTGGTGTGCCGGAAGAACAAAAGGGCAAACACGGAATCGATCATCTGGATTTCCTGGATGCCGTTCTTGCTATTCATATTAGCGCCATTTTCGGCCTGCTGATTAACAAAGGGCTGGAAGATCTCGGGCTCAAGCTACCGTTGTTCGTAACCTGTCTGTTTGCCGGTATTCTGATTACCAATCTGGTTCCGAAATCCTTCCCGCGTATCTCTGGCACTGTCTGGCCCAGCCGCAAACCGGCCATTGCCCTGATTGCTGATGTATCGCTGGGAACCTTTCTGGCGATGTCGCTGATGAGTATGCAGTTGTGGACGTTGGTAGATCTCGCCGGTCCTATCTTTACTATACTCGGCGCCCAGTTCCTGGTTGCAGTGAGCGTGACCCTGTTTGTGGTTTTCCCCCTGATGGGCCGCAGTTACGATGCTGCTGTCGTCTGCGCCGGGTTCGGCGGGATTTCGCTGGGCTCGACCCCTACCGCCATGGCAAATATGTCGGCAGTGGCGCAGCGTTATGGTGCCTCGCACCTCGCATTTGTCATCGTTCCTCTGGTGTGTGCGTTTTTCATCGATCTGGTCAATGCCTTGCTTATTCCCTTTTTTCTAGCGAATTTCTAGCCTGCCAGGATTTGATATTCCATCACATATTTGGTTCCGGAAAGCGTGACACGCGTTCGTTTCAGAAGCAGTCTTGCATCAATATTACTGCTCACGGCACAGGTCACCCGGGCAGCCCCTGAATACATCCAGAGTGAACAGCTTGCACCTGGTAGCGTCGACGAAGCTGTTGAGTCAACCGAGCACGCCTTCAAGCTGCGCACACCTGCACGGGTGTTTTTACACTTGGGAGAAGTCTTCCGCGAAGGTGCGCTGGAACTGCATCTACGTAACTACTACTTCCACCGTGTTCGCGATGACAATCCGAACCTTGAGACCTGGGCACAGGGTGGTGCACTCAGCTATGCAACACCCTCGTGGAAAAACCGTCTGCGTCTAGGCGCTACTCTTTATGCCTCGCAAAAACTTTATGGTCCTGCCGACAAGGATGGAGCCAAGCTGCTTAAGCCCGGGCAGGAAAGCTTCGGTGTGCCGGGCCAGGCTTACCTTGAGGCACGCATGTACAGGAACCTGTATTTAAAGGCCTACCGGCAGAAGTTTTCGTTACCCTATTTAAACGGTAACGACAGTCGCATGGTGCCTAATACCTTCGAGGCCGTTTCCCTGTTCGATGCATCGGGAGAGCATTTTGTTTACGGGCTTGCGCAGACCTGGCGCATGAAAAAGCGCGATGCCAGCAGTTTCGTCAGCATGACGGAAGCGGCCGGTATCGAAGGCCCTGATCGTGCGGTATCCACGGCCGGGGCCCGTTATACTTTTTCAAACGGTACAAATTTTAGCTTGATAAATCATTACGGCCGGGACTTTATGAACATCTTCTATACCGAGTTCAACTCGCGTGCCCGGCCAATACTGGGGCTCGGTCTGCAGTTTTCTGCGCAGTACACGAGCGAGAACTCGGTAGGTGACGAACTGGGCGGAGATTTTGCTACCCATACCTGGGGTATTAAACAGGCGGCCAGCTACGGTGGCGTGGTGCTGACACTGGCATACACTTCCACGGACACCGATACTGGAATACAGAGTTACTGGGGCGGCAAACCGAGTTATCTTTCGCTGATGGCCAGGGATTTTGACCGCGCCGGCGAGGATGCCTGGCTGGTTGGCCTGTCATCCGACTTCCGTATTTTTGGTAACAACGCCTTCAGTGGCTTCATTAACTATGCTTGGGGCGATACACCGGACCACGGCAGTAACGCCAGCCCGGATCAGTCGGAGTTCGATATAACCCTGGACTACAAACCCGAATCGGGACTATTCAAGGGCTTGTGGTTCAGGCTGCGTGGCGCCTTTGTGGATCAGGATGGCAGCGGTAGCACTGATCTGAAGGATATCCGTTTTATTGTCAACTATGATTTTTCAATTCTATAGGCTTGACAATAATGAAAATTTACCAGTATCAATACAGTATGCCTGTTATTTGTTGCTGGACTTCAAGAGATGCTGGTGGGTAATATGATAAAAAGGGATAAAAATAAGAAACAGTAAGGAGAAGCTCCATGCACAAGTTTTGCGGTTCATTCCTGGTTGTTCTCACCCTGCTTGCCGGATGTGGTAGTGGTAGTGGCGGTGGCGGCGGCGGCGGTGGCAATAACAATATTAAAGCGGCGCTGTCCACGAATGCTGATTTGTCTGACCTGATCCTGTCCGCGGGTCCACTGGATCAGGTGTTCCAGGCAAGCCAGACCAGTTATACGGCTACAGTGGGTTTTCTGCTAGCAACTACGACGGTAACCCCGACGACAGACGATGCCAATGCCACGGTAACCGTCAATGGGGCGGCGGTCATTTCAGGAACAGCCAGTGACTTCATCTCGCTGGACGAGGGCCCCAATACGATCATGGTTATTGTGAC
>JASJGW010000240.1:0-3632 GCA_033791305.1 Gammaproteobacteria bacterium
CAAACTACTGGCAGGCGCAGACCTCGATCTGGCCGTCGCCAAAGGCGCCGCTTATTATGGTTCCGTACGACAGGGCAAGGGCGTGCGCATTCGCGGTGGCATCGCCAGTTCATATTATGTCGGCATTGAAAGTGCGATGCCCGCGGTCCCTGGTATGGCACCACCGATACAGGCGCTCTGTGTTGCGCCGTTCGGCATGGAAGAAGGCTCTGCCGCTAAAGGCACAGGTCAGGAGTTCGGCCTAATTGTCGGGGAGCCTGTGCGCTTTCGCTTTTTTGTCTCCACCACGCGCCGTGACGACGAGGCAGGTGCACTACTCGATTACTGGGAGCCTGAGGAACTGGAAGAGCTGCCCGAGATTCAGGCCAACCTGCCCGTTGAAGGCCGCAAGCCGGGTGAGATCGTTCCTGTCGAACTGGCCTCCCGTGTCACAGAAGTCGGTACCCTGTGCCTTGAAGCTATTCCTTCCGATGGTAGCGCAAAATGGCAGGTCGAGTTTGACGTGAGAGCCGGTTAAATCTGGGCCGGTTGAATCAGCGCACATTGAAACAGAAGCAGATGCAGTCGCCGCGTTTCATCGTCGGGATTGACCTGGGCACAACCAATACGGTCGTTGCATACAGGGACCTCTCTGAAGTGTCGGCGCATGGCAATGACCCGGCCCGGACCACGCTGTTCGAAATCGAGCAGCTGGTCGCGCCCGGTGAGGTCGCCAGCAAACCGTTACTGCCTTCGTTCCGTTATCACCCGGCAAAGGGCGAACTGGCGCCGCAGGATATGTTGCTGCCATGGTCAGCCCCCCAACTGTCCGGAGATTTGCCGGAGCTTGTGATCGGTGAATGGGCGCGCGAACTCGGCTCCAGGGTTGAAGGGCGCCTGGTCGCTAGCGCGAAAAGCTGGTTATCTCATCCCCAGGTGGACAGGAGCGCGGCGATACTGCCGTGGGCAGCGGCTGAGGGTATAGACAAGGTCTCTCCGGTACTGGCCAGCGCTAGTTATCTTGGTCATGTCAGGCAGGCATGGAACCACGAACACCCGAACGATCCCCTGGAGGCGCAGGAGATCATCGTCACCGTGCCCGCGTCCTTTGACGAAGCTGCACGCGCCCTGACGGTAGCAGCTGCCGAGCTGGCTGGATTAAGTAACATATTGTTACTCGAAGAACCACAGGCGGTCTGTTACGACTGGTATGCACAAAACCAGCACGACGCGAATGATCTGCTGAAAAACATAAAACTGTTACTGGTGTGCGATGTCGGTGGCGGGACTACAGATCTCAGTCTGATTCGTGTTGACATCAACAATGATGAGATGGCGCTGACCCGGGTCGGGGTGGGTGATCACCTGATGCTGGGCGGTGATAATGTGGACCTTGCACTGGCGCATATCGCCGAGCAGCGTATTGTGCGGGGCGGCAAAGCGTTGAATGCAGCGAGCCTGTCACAGCTGGTTCAGCAAACACGCAATGCAAAAGAATTATTATTATCAGACCGCGCACCGGATACGGCGAGCGTAACGGTGCTGGGTAGTGGCTCACGTTTGATTGGTGGCGCCAGGTCCTGTGAGTTGACAGGAGATGAAGTTAGAGAGATTGCACTCGATGGTTTTTTCCCCTGCACCGTTTTCACCGAGCGACCGGACAAAAGACGTAGCGCCATTGTTGAATTTGGCCTGCCCTATGCTACTGACCCAGCAGTAAGCAAACATATTGCCGCCTTTCTCGCGCGCCACGACAATGCGTGTCGTGATGCGTTACAGCTTGGTGATGATCCGGATCAGGCCGCCGTGCCTGATGCCGTGTTGTTTAACGGCGGCGTTTTCAACAGTCCCAGTTTGAGCAAACGTGCGCTGGCGGTGCTGCATCAGTGGCGTCAACAGCCTGTCACCGTGCTTGACAATCCTCACCCTGATCTGTCTGTTGCTTATGGTGCTGTCGCCTATGGACTGGCCAGGCGTGGCCGTCAGCTTAAAATTGGCGGGGGTTCCGCGCGAAGCTATTTTTTACTGCTCGAAAATAGCGAACAGGAAAAGCGCGCTGTATGTTTAATGCCAAAAGGTACGGAAGAAGGTCAGGAAGTTCCGTTAACGGGCCGCAAATTCGCACTGCGTCTCGGTCAGCCGGTTCGCTTCCATCTGCTATCTACAAGCGACGATACTGATTACACTGCAGGTGAATTGCTCGATGTTGATACCGAAACCATGATCGCACTTCCGCCACTGGTTGCCGTCATGGATGCAGAGTATAACAACAAGAAGGAAGCTGAAGTCGAATTGGTCAGCTTACTTACTGAAGTAGGCACACTTAAAATTGAATGCGTGGGCCTGTCCGCTGAGCCACAACGCTGGGGCGTCGAACTCCAGATCCGCAAGGAGCTCGGTGCACAGCAACAGGCGCCGGCTCATGTGGCAGCGCCATCCCTGCCAGCCCGTTTTGAGGAAGTCAAAGATAAAATTCAAACGGTGTATGGTCACGGCAAAAAAGAATTCGACCCCAAAGCAGTGAAGCAACTTCGCAATGACCTGGAAAAATTATTAGGCAAACGTGACCACTGGGACATGCCGTTGCTCCGGGTCCTGTATGATGTTTTAATTGAGGGACAAATCAGACGTCGCCGTTCAAACTTACATGAGCGGACCTGGTTCAATCTGATCGGATATACATTAAGGCCCGGTTTTGGTTACCCACTCGATGAATGGCGAATACAACAACTCTGGCCGCTTTACCAGCAGGGTCTACAGTTCGCCAAAGAGAGCCAGTCGTGGAGTGAATGGTGGACTTGCTGGCGTCGTGCTGCAGGCGGCCTGGACCAGGAACAACAACAAACTATTTTTAATGATATTGCGCCCTACATCAATCCTGCGACCGCACGCAGGCTGAAGTCCACTGTGGATAAAAGTAAATCCTATGAAGACATGGTACGACTGGTCGCGACGCTGGAGAATCTACCGATAGCCACCAAGATCCAGATCACCCAGTGGCTGTTGAAGCGCCTGGAGAAAGCGAGCGAAACGCAAATAAGCTGGTGGGCCCTGGGGCGCGTAGCCTCACGCGTCCCGTTCCATGGCAGTGCGCATAATGTCCTGCCTAAAGAAACAGTGCATAACTGGCTGCCTCAGTTAATGAAGGCCGACTGGAAAAATAACCTGAACCAGGCCTTTGCCGTGGTAATGCTCTCCCGCATGAGCGGTGACCGCACAAGGGACCTTGATGAAGCCCATCGAAATACTATCATTGATAAACTCAAAGACATGAAAGCACCGAATAATTGGATCGAAATGATTGCAGAAGTCAAACAACTAGATGAAACCGAAAGCAGACGAATTTTTGGTGAAGCATTACCAACGGGTCTTATAATAATTGATTAAACAAGCTCTGATCAAGTCAGAGCTTTCGCAGCAGTGGTGTCTCTGTAGATGTTTTTAATTGCAAGGCTGAAGACGGCAGAAATACTGTATTTACTCAAGAGTGGGATAGCAATAATACAAGCACTACTACTCGTCATATCGCGGTTACAAGTAGCCCCGGACAGTGCCAGTACCTGGATTTCCAGAGTACACCTAATGTACGCAGGCAGTTGTCGAGTAAGAACGGGGTCAAGTCTTGCAATACCACATATGCATGATTGCAAGAC
>JASJGW010000241.1:0-9018 GCA_033791305.1 Gammaproteobacteria bacterium
ACTCAGCACCGTTCTACAGGGCAAGCCTATGATGGAATAACGGCCCCACTTCTCGCCGCCATGCACGGACTCGAACAGATAGCTGTACGGACCGTCATCAAGTTTGATGAAGGTACTCAGGGGCGTATCGAGGTCAGCAGATACCTCACGCGTGACAGGTATTCGGTTATATCCCTGGCCAGCCAGGTCCTGGAATTTTTCAGGCGTCATCATAGTCACTTTTGAGAAAACCGGATTGCACAAAACAGCATCTAGAACAGCAACATAGCTACCGCCATCGACTGCTGACCAGGTGCTGTGTCAGGGTTGTATCTCCAGTGAATTGCCCGGTGAATTGCATGGCTCTCTTCAAGCTGCCGGTTCCAGTAACGGGTACACCTCGACCAGGAAGTCGATCACGGCATCTGGTGCTGCCTCGCGAATATCAACGCCATGATTGTAACCATAACTCATGCATACGATCTGAAACCCGGCTGCACGCGCTGCCGCCACATCACTGACCGAATCGCCGATCATCAGCGCATTGGCAGGCTCACATCCAAAAAACTCCGCAGCATGCAATAACGGGGCAGGATCGGGTTTCTTTGTGCTTAAGGTATCACCACTAATGACGATTGAAAAATCATCGAAAATACCAAGATCCTTCAACAGCGGCTCGGTAAACTGCGCCGCCTTGTTGGTCACGCAACCCAGCTGATAACCGGCAGACTTGAGCAGATCCATACCTTCCCGCACACCGGGGTACAGGCAGGAACGTTTCGAGGTGTTCTCAGCGTACAAATCCAGAAACAACGGATAAGCACGGTCAAAATCAGCATCGTCGGGCTCACCCTTCAGAGCCCCCACCAGTGCCCGTCGCACCAGGCGTTCCACGCCATTACCCACCCAGTCACGTACGTTCGCTTCACCATGGGGAGGACGGCCCAAGGCTACCATCATGGTATCCACGCAAAACGCAAGATCCGGCACACTGTCAACCAGCGTACCGTCCACATCAATCAGAATCATGTCAGGGTTGCGCATTATCAATCCGTCAGGAGACAGCCTTTGAGATTTCTGCACGCATGGCATCGATGGTTGTCTTGTAGTCGTCGGCACCAAAGATGGCCGACCCGGCAACAAAGGTATCTGCACCGGCAGCGGCAATTTCACCAATATTGTCAACCTTTACCCCACCATCAATTTCCAGGCGGATATCACGGCCACTGTCATCAATGAGCTTGCGTGCTTCACGCAGCTTGACCAGTGCCTCGGGTATAAAGCTCTGCCCGCCAAACCCCGGGTTGACCGACATCAGCAGGATCATGTCGACCTTGTCGATGACATGCCTCAGATAATCCAGCGGCGTAGCCGGGTTAAACACCAGTCCGGACTTGCAGCCATTGTCATGTACCAGTGACAGTGAACGATCGATGTGCTCGCTGGCTTCAGGATGGAAGGTAATATAGGTAGCGCCCGCCTTGGCAAAGTCGGGAATAATCCGGTCCACCGGCTTCACCATCAGGTGCACATCAATATCAGCAGTCACACCATGATTCCGCAATGCTTCACACACCAGCGGACCAATGGTCAGGTTTGGAACGTAATGATTATCCATTACATCAAAATGCACGATGTCGGCGCCCGACTCCAGTACATGTGTAACCTCTTCTCCCAGACGGGCGAAATCTGCTGACAGAATGGAAGGGGCTATCTTGTAATCGGCCATGTTATTGTCCTCACTCAAGAATTCAAAGGAATGCGTGAAAAAAATGGAACGCGCACTTTACCCTAACAGGACAAAACTTGCAGCACCCTGCCACGTAAAAGACGGTAATAATCATACTCTACCGTAGAAACCGGCATGGACAACATGCACTGCCACGCAGCTTCAATCAATTCCTTGAATTTATTATCTATTTGCCACTTATCCTGGCATACAATTCACACCAGCAAGATGCATCATGACCAGTGACTGAGCTCAAGGCAGTCGCCCGTCAGCTGCGCTTTTATAATTAATTGCATACAGTTATGTCGTTTTCCAAAAATCTGCCTGAGAATATGGCTCTCACAGCGTATTAAACGAACCCATAGAAACGCCAAATTTTCACCGTAAAGATCTTTCTGCACCGTGACAGGCAGGGCACTTGCCGCCACTATAAATAAGCCAATACTGAACTGCTTGCCAATCAGTGCCACAAGTTTTATAACTGATGTATGGATGTTTGAATTTTTACGGGTAGCAGACCTTGAGTAGCGAACCCACTCAGTCGTAGAGGCAAGGGAGAGATTGGTTATGGCAAACAAATATGATCCACGTATTGGTGACTGGTACAAATCCATCAATGGTGACAAATTCGAGATAGTTGCGATTGACAAGGATGTGTCGACTATAGAGATCCAGCACTTTGACGGTGCTGTTGAGGAACTGGATTTTGATTCCTGGGAAGAAATGGAAATCGTTACAATTGAACCGCCGGAGGACTGGTCCGGTTCACTTGATATAGAACGCGCTGACTACGGTGTGGATCTTGAGCTGACGTCACCGAATGACAAAATCAACCCACTGGATGACTTTGAATAGCTTCAGACAACCACTCTGCTGAAACACCAGCCCAGAAACCACATTAAAATAACGCTCAACCGCCTCCTCCAGTTGCCGATAGTCTGTTTAAGGCAATTGCAGGAGATTCACTATGGCGGTTATCTATGACATATCTACAGGAAAAATCATTCCGGAAAACACCGGGATAACCAGACTGAACGATTTTTCCGGACCTCCCGAATGCAACTCTGCACTGCAACCGGCACACACAGACGCGACATCTGAAGAAATAGCCCCCTGTGATGCCTACATGTCGGTGATCCGGGAACTTCTCAAGGAACTTTAACCCGCTATTCGCCGACGTTAACAACAGACTGCGCTGACGCGCACTGTTAAATGCAAACAGAAATACACCGGCACCTGCGGTAAAAACCCGTCAGCAACACGCCCAGCAGCATCCATAAGGGGTGCAGGCCGGTGATTCGGATACTGCTTGTCACTTAGTGCTCAGGTCAAGCGTATCTGTCAACATCACCACAACACCCGCTTCGATGCTCACTGGCACCGCTGCAAGACTGTCACCCGTGCAGGGACCCGCAACACATTCACCATCATGCAACTGAAACAATGCGTCATGTGTTGCGCACTGAATATACTCCTTGTCAAGATTCAGGAACTGGTCCGGCACCCAGTCCAGCGGGCCGCCCGTGTGCGGACAACTGTTCAGATAGCCAAATACCTGTTCGCCCTGCCGGACAACAAAGATATCGTGCAGCCGCCCGTCATGTGTCACCGTCATCCCGCGACTGCCAGGGTCATCCAGCTCATCCAGCCGGCAGATAATGGTCCGGGAGCATGTAATGTCAGTCATGGTTATAAATTGGCTAAAGAGTCAAACCGTCAAAACCAGTCTGACCACATTTGTTACCGGCGAGCCGGCAGGCGCGGGCAAGTATTGCCTCAATATTCAGCGCATCCAGATAACCGCTGATGATACCTGCATTGAACGTATCACCGGCACCCAGTGTATCGATTACCCTTGCAGGTATAACAGCCGGATGCCGGTATTCCCTGCCATCCCTGTCCAGGGCCGCAGCGCCCGCATCACCCCAGGTACAAAACAGGTCCGCCCCTGGACGATCCGCGCACACGGATTGCAGTAGCGCCAACGGATCGGCAAATCCCCGTGTACTGGCATAGCTTTTGGAGAACATCAAAACATCTGCCAAAGGAAACAGGGATTCGATCTCGTCACGCGGCTTCTCTATTTCCAGTGAGCAGCGGGTACCTGGAGAAATCTCCCGTACCCGTTCGAGCATTTGCCGTACCCCGGCTACATTCCGCCCTTCAAAATGCAGCCAGTCAAGCGGCTTCAGATCGATTGCGCTGAATGCTGCAAAGCTGTATTCCGGCAGATCACGGAAATGTGTAATGGTACGCGAACCGGTCTGCTTGCTGATAATGATCGAGGACACTGGCATACCGCCCTTGCCTGATCGCTCACTGGCGCTGATATCAATGCCGTGACGAGTCAGATCATCAGCAACCAGGATACCCTCTGCATTGTCTGCCAGCACACCTGCCCAGTGACACCCCAGACCCAGCTGACCGAGCACAACGAGGGTATTGGCCATATTGCCCCCACGGCCCAGTATGCGGCTGTGACAGCGGATCTCGTCATTTTCGTCCGGGTAGCAGTCAACCAGATGGATAATGTCGAGCGTTGCGTTACCGATGCCAAGGACTACTGCCATGCGGGCAGACTACGTTCATCCACGGTTTTGTCAACCATGCAGCAGAATGATTACGGCAGCAACGTACAACAGAGACAGATCAGGTCCGGACTGGCTTGTTTGCTATCACCTAACAGCGATTATTCAGTTTGAATAAGTACCATCAGTTACTGCGCACAAGGCGGAAGCCAAGGTTATCGAGTCGGGCGTCCTCATTATACTGTCCGCGCTTGGCATTACGGAGTGTATCCAGCGGACTGGTATAGCCACCACCGCGTACCACTCGCTGGGTACATCCCGGAGTCATCCAGGCACTACCATCGTCCGGCACCCCGTTATAGCTTTTATGGTAGCAGTCTTCCGTCCACTCCTGCACATTACCTGCCATATCGTAGAGACCAAAATCATTGGCTCTGAAACTGCCAGTTGGCGCTGTACTTGTACCGTCCCACTGGCTGCCACAGTTAAAACAGTTTGCCGGCTTAACAGCCGCCTCGCTGTCCCACCACATGATTGCAGCATTGCCCGCGCGGGCTGCATATTCCCATTCAGATTCTGTTGGCAACCGGTATTTCCTGCCGGTCTTTGTTGACAACCATGCGGTATATGCCTGTGCATCATTCCATGAAACATTGATAACAGGCCGCTCACCACGCCCCCATGACTCGTCATAGGGCAAACGGCGGCCTGTGGCACGCGCAAATTTATCGTATTCTTCGAACGTTACTTCCCTCTTGCTGATGGAAAAACCGGGCAAGGTCACATTATGGCGTGGACTTTCATCAAAGTTTAGTGAGTTACCGGGACTGCCCATCAAATATTCGGAAACCGGTAACTCGACCATCACCGGCCCTTTTGAACCGCCTTTCAAGCCATCCTGAAAAGACCGGATGGCCGTTACCGGGGATAGCTCAGATACGGGTGCAGGCTCTGGTGCGGGTGCAGTCTCAGGTGCGGGAACAACTTGTTCCGGCGGGGTTTCTGCAACCGGCTTTGCGGCTACCGGACGAGGGGTAACAACGGCTACAGGCGCCGCGACCTCAACTGGCTGCTTAACAACCTCGGCAGGCAGGCTGACTGTGTTCACCGGAGCGGTCATTGCCAGCAGTTGCTCATCTCCTCCAGCAGGCTCTTCAACAACCACATCCTCGACTTTATAAATATCCGACAACGGATTTCCGGCACCAATCAGCAACCAGGCTGCCAGTACCACAGCACCGACAACGCCAAGGCCGATAGCCGCACCCAGCCAGCGCCGCTGTCTGGTGTCCTTGTCGACTGATACCAGTGCGGACAGCTCGCTGTCCTTTTCCCTGTCAAAACGATTTTCCCTGGCACCCTGTGCCGCTGTCTTTACCGCCGTCTGCGGTGGTTCCCGACGACCGGTCTCTGCCTTGCCTGCATCAAGCGAGAGTAGACGTAATGGCGTACCGGCTGCTGCCTCCTTACCAAGTTTTTCCCGCAGTACATTCCGTTCCTCAATCAGCTGATCGCGGGCAGCCTCTGCCTCGGCGCGCAGGCGCAACGCAATCGCCATGTTTTTCTTGCTTTCGCTTAATTCATGGCGCAGTTTCTCCGGATCTTCTACCTCGCCCTGGCTGCCCACATTCATCAGCCCCCTTGCAACCTCGACCTCGCCACGCAAGGCATTCATCTTTTCACGCAAGATCTGCTGCTCATCCAGGGCTGCATCACGATCCAGTGTGAGCTGCTTCAGTTGTGATTCAAGCTGCGTAACAGTGGACACTGTCTGCTGGTTTTGCTCCTGCATCATATCCAGATCAGCCTGCCGGCGCTCCTTTTCCTGCCGGGTCAGATCGGCGGCTTCTGCGTGCGCCTTCTGCAGTTCCTGCTGCAACGCGAGCACCTGTTCTTCAGACTGAACCTGGGCCTCTATCAAATCCCGCAGGCGTTCCTGTTCCTCTTCCCGTCCGGCATCCCTGGCCTCTTCTATTGCTCCGGACTGGTTGGTCAGCTTGGCTTCATGCTCGACGGCAATTGCGGCCAGTTGTTCCTTCAGCTCACGTTGGCGCGCAGCCATTTCTGCACGCTCTTCAGCCCTTGCCTGGCGTTCCGCATGCAGCTCCTCCCAAATATTGTCTAAATCCGCCTGCGAGCCATCACGCGCAGTCTTGTGATCAATCGTTGTCTGCTCCAGTTTCTTGCGCAACCGGTTAATCTGCCCTTGCAGCTCTTTCTCATTATCATTCTTGCGCATCAGATCCTCATGCGCCTTCTGGATAGCTTCGTTATGTTCCTGCTCAAGCTCCTTGATACGATCAGTCTGCTGTTCCAGTTGCAAGTGACCGCCTTCATGCCGGTGACGCAACGGCTCAAGCTCTTGCTCAAGGGCACTCAGGACTTCCCCTGACTGTAATATTTCCTGCTGTAAATCCCTTATCTGTACATCCTTGTCACCAACCGACTGTTCAAACCCGATAGTCCGTGCCTGCTCTGCCCCTAGTTGTTCCTGCAACAGCTGCCGCTCTTCTGCTGAACTACTGGCCAAGCCGGCTGCATGCTCTTCAAGTGCTGCAAGCTCACTTTCCAGATTCGCCTTTTCCTCAAGGGCGGTATTTAGTGTCTGCTGCAGTTGCTCCCGCTCCGTCGCCGAGAGGTCAAGGCCCTCGGCATGCGCTGACTGTTCATTCCCGAGCGCTACATTCTGGGACTCCAGTCGCTCAATCTGTTCCCTTGCCTTGTCAAGATGTTCCTGATGTTCTTTCTCAACACCGGCCTTGTTCTCTTCAGCCTTGTCCCTGACCTGCTCCAGTTCTTCACGAAGCGCCTCGACCACATGCTGTTTGTCTTCCGCTGCCTGCTGCAATGTGTCACGCTCGGAATCCCACTCGGACTGTCGCTTCTGCAATGTATCTTCAGTTGCCTGCCGGGTGGCCAGCTGGTTACTGGTGTCTTCCATGTGCTCGTCCAGCAACTGTGTAGTTTCACGCAATTCTGTCCGTAATTTCTCATTGTCCTGCTGCAGGGACTGCACTGTCCCGGCGGCATGTTCCCTGTCCTCGGAGGCAGTCGACAGCTCCTGCTGCTGCCTGTCACACAAGGCTTGCAGCTCCTCGATCTGCTGCTCCAGCGCCTGGTGCTGTTCTTTTGCTTCATCCAGCGTAGTTTCAAGTCCTTGCTTGCCTGCCCCCACTTCTGACCGCAAGTCATCAAGCTGCCTCGTCAACCCGGCATTTTCTTCCTGCAGCGCCGCGACAGGGGCAGACTCATCCCCCAACCTGCCTGCAGACGCATCTACTTCCTGCTGCAGCCTGTCAAGACCGCTCTGTAACTTCCCTGACAACTCTGTTTGCTGCTGTAGTTGTGCTCGCAATTCCATGACAGAAGCCTCGCGTTCTGTGTCGCGAGTTCCGGCTTCCTCCTGATGATCTGCCATCGCTTGACCAGCTGCGGTCAATTCTTTCCGCAACTGTTCCACCAGCTCTTGCTGCTCCCGCAACCTGCTTTCAGCTTCATGCAGCAATCCGGTACCTGCTTCATCCGACTTGTCAACATCGGATTCAAGTGCCGATACACGCTCATTGGCCTTTTCCAGCGCCTCCTGTAATTGTTGTATTTCCTGCTGTGCTGTAACCAGTCTCTCATTGTCTGCACGTAATGATGCCAACTCCTCATTATGTGCTGCATGCCCACCTGACACTGCTTCACTTTCTGTACAAGCCGTGTCTGCTGCAGACTGACTGCCGGAATCGGTATTAGCTGCATCAGCTGCAGGTTTGTCGGTGACCGGCATATCCGCAGGCACGACCTCGGGCGAAGGTCCGGGAATGCCGCCCTCCAGTACATACACATCAAATCCCTTGTGACTTAGCAGAAAACCGGCCGATTCACTGCGCCGGCCGGTATCACAGCAAATAATATATTTAGTATTAAAGACCAGCTCGGTCATTTCCTCCCGCAGGTTCGACAGCGGTATGTTAACGCTGTCCTCTAATGATCCGCTTTCATATTCATCCGCAGTTCTTACGTCTACCCAGACAGCGTCCTCATTAGCCATGGCAGCCGCCTGCTCATAATCAACACGCTTGACGAGCTGATTCTTGAGCAACCCGACAAAGTCTTCTTTTGCCAGGCGCATCAGCAAACCATTGGTCAGCATGGTCACCGTTGCATTACGCTTTTTATCTGATACCAGCGCATCTTCACCGAATGAGGTGCCGCTACCAAGCTCGGCCAGGATCTGTGCATCAGCATCCGGTGAATCCTTGCGGGTTACCACGCAACGGCCTTCATGAATCGAGTAGAAGTAATCGCCGGCCTCTCCCTGCTGGATCACGACATCGCCGGCCTCAACCGGGAATGGCTCCATCTTGATCAGCAGACTCTGTATCATGGCCGGGGGAATTTTTTCAAAAGCTTCCGTCTGCAGGATGCGGGTCATCCAATCCTGGTTTTCATCAGATCCGATTTCAACGACTTCAGCGCTGCTGGACTGATCCCAGGTCAAATACACATCCAGCAGCACTGAATCTATCCGTGCGATAATGCACTTCTTGACGGCACGCGCTGACAGGAGTCTTGGCTGCTTATTGGAGATGGCATGACGACTTACGTCCGTGCCGGCCTCGACCTCGGTGACCCTGAGTAAACCGTCAATCAGGTTGATCTTGCCTTCAAGCAAAAAGATGGACTGGTTGTCCTTGTCACCCTCGCGGAACAGGTAACGCCCCTCCCGCAACTCTTCAATAATGACTTTTTCCGCCACTTGCCTGAAACGCTCCTGGTAGAGCGCATTCAGGG
>JASJGW010000242.1:0-7642 GCA_033791305.1 Gammaproteobacteria bacterium
TGGCGTGCGACCAATGGGGATGGCACCCTGACCTACAGTTTTGTCGAGTCAGTGCAGGCCATGCATCCGTACTTTATTGTGCGTTTCGCGGGTGGCGTATTCTTCCTCACGGGGGCAATTATTATGCTCTGGAATATCTGGAAGACCATCGCAGGCGCCAAGCCGGCCACGGCCAGTATTCCGGCCCCGGCCGCGGCACATTAAGGAGACAGGTTATGGCAACGGGACACGACAAGATCGAGACAAATATCGGCCTGATGATCATCCTGATCATTATCACTGTATCCATTGGCGGGCTGGTGCAGATCGTACCGCTGTTCTTCCAGCATTCCCTGACGGAAGCAGTGGCCGGCCTGGAACCCTACAGCCCGCTGCGCCTGACCGGGCGTGATATCTATGTACGGGAAGGCTGCTATCTGTGTCACTCCCAGATGATCCGCCCGTTTCGTGCCGAGACCGAGCGCTACGGCCATTACTCGGTTGCCGGTGAATTCGTCTATGACCGGCCATTCCAGTGGGGCTCGAAACGCACCGGTCCGGACCTGGCGCGTGTCGGTGGCCGTTACAGCGATGAATGGCACCGTGTACATATGAACAACCCGCGCGACGTCGTGCCCGAATCCATTATGCCGGGTTACCCCTGGCTCGAGACCACCTCGGCCGATGCCAGTGTTATCCAGAAGAAGATGGAAGTGCTGCGCTTGCTGGGCGCGCCGTACAGCGATGAAGATATCGCCAATGCCCCGCAGGCACTGGAAGGCAAGACCGAACTGGATGCCATGATTGCCTATCTGCAGGGTATGGGTATAACCATCAAGACCCGGAGATGAAGGCATGGACTCCAATCTGATTCAAGTGGTCTGGACCCTGGTGGTGCTGGTGCTGTTTGTCGGCATCGTCATCTGGGCCTGGAGTGGCAAACGCAAGCAAGCTTTTGATGAGGCGGCGAACATTCCTTTTAACGAGGATGACACGCCAACAGAAAAAATGTCCAAGGAGAATTCCCATGGCTGATTTCACCAGCGGCTTCTGGAACTGGTTTATCATTGTTCTAACAACCGGCAGTATTCTGGCCTGTTTTCTCCTGATTCGCTGGTTGTCGAGCGCTATCAAGCCGGAGGACGAGGGCAAGGAGATGGACCATCGCTGGGACGGAGACCTGGTCGAGCTCAACAATCCGCTGCCGCGCTGGTGGCTGAACATGTTCTACATCACCCTGTACTTCAGTATTGGCTACCTGGCGCTGTATCCCGGCTTGGGTACCTTCAAGGGCTTGCTGGGCTGGTCATCGATCGGGCAATACCAGCACGAGATAGATATCGCCGATGCGAAGTACGGTCCCCTGTTCAAGAAATACCAGGAAATGCCTATTGTTGCAGTGGCCGATGATCCGGATGCCCGCCGCATGGGCGAGCGCCTGTTTCTGAACTACTGTGCTACCTGCCATGGTTCGGATGCCCGTGGTGCGCGCGGCTTCCCGAACCTGCGTGACAATGACTGGCTGTATGGTGGTTCACCGGATGTCATCGAACAGACCATCCTGAATGGCCGTAACGGCGTCATGCCAGCCTGGAAGGATGCGCTTGGTGGCGATGCCGGTGTCGCCGATGCGACAGAATATGTGTTCAGTCTGAGCGGGCGCAATGTCGACCAGGTCGCTGCTGGCCGGGGTGAAGAGAAGTTTCAGACGCTGTGTGTGGCTTGCCACGGTGCTGATGGTACCGGTAACCAGGCACTGGGTGCGCCAAACCTGACCGATAATGTCTGGCTGCACGGAGGTTCCAGCAAGCAGGTGATGGACTCCATTGCCATGGGCCGTACCGGCGTGATGCCGCCGCATCGGGATTTTCTGGGTGAGGACAAGGTTCATCTGCTGGCAGCCTATGTTTACAGTCTGTCCACCGGACAGGAACAGCTGGAAGAGTAGTACCGGTTCACGGCAGACAGGCGGATTACACCATGGCGGAGAAGCAGGTACCCAGGACGCAGCAGTGTATAGCGGTGCTGTGGCCGTCCTTCATGGTGGCGATCGTGGCCACTGGCTTGTTCTTTTCCGCCTTTGACCCGGATGACCTGTTCCCCTTCGGTGAGCAGACAGGGGTCAGCCGCCTGGGGGTCTATTCCATCGGCTTCCTGCTGTTCTGGCTGGTATCTGCCATCTCCGGGATCGGTACCCTGTACTTCGCAATAACCAACTGTATGCGACAAAACCCCGGTTCCCGGGGTTAATCAGGGGTCAATATGACAAACCCTGATACTACCGGGCCCGGTGGTGCCTCCCGGTCTGACGAGCAGGTTGCCGCATCTCTTTACGCCAAGGCGGAGAAGATCTATCCGCGTCAGGTGCACGGCCTGTTTGCTCGCCTGCGGGTGCTGGGTGTGCTTGGACTGCTGGGTATCTACTACGTAACGCCGTGGCTGCACTGGGACGGTCACCAGGCCCTGCTGCTGGATCTGCCGGCGCGCAAGTTCCATATCTTCTTCATTACGCTCTGGCCGCAGGATTTTTTCTATCTGGCCGTGCTGCTGATTATTGCCGGTTTGGTGTTGTTCTTTGTCACGGCGCTGGCCGGGCGTGTCTGGTGCGGTTATGCCTGCCCGCAGACCGTGTGGACCGAGGCCTTCCTGTGGATCGAGCGCAAGGTCGAGGGCAATCGCATGCAGCAGCAAAAGCTGGATGCCCTGCCAATGAGTGCTCGCAAGTTCCGCATCAAGGGCACCAAGCATTTTCTGTGGCTCGCCTTTTCTGCCTGGACCGGGTTCACCTTTGTGGGATACTTCTCGCCGATTGTCGAGCTGGGGCGTAATCTGCTGGCTTTTAATATCGGGCCATGGGAGACCTTCTGGATTGCCTTTTACGGCTTTGCTACCTACGGAAATGCCGGCTTCATGCGCGAGCAGGTGTGCAAGTACATGTGCCCCTATGCACGCTTCCAGAGTGCCATGTTCGACAAGGACACTCTGGTCGTCTCTTATATCCCCAATCGTGGCGAACCGCGTGGTTCACGCAAGCGCAGCGTGGATCCAGTCACCGCAGGACTGGGTGACTGCATTGACTGCACCCTGTGTGTGCAGGTGTGTCCGACCGGTATCGATATTCGTGATGGTTTGCAGTACGAGTGCATTGCCTGCTCGGCCTGCATCGATGCCTGTGATGATGTCATGGACAAGATGGGTTACGAGACGGGGCTGATCAAGTACACCACGGAATATGCGATGCAGGGCGGTAAAACGCACATTTTAAGACCGCGGATCATTATTTACGCGGTTATTCTGCTGGCCATCTTCGCTGCTTTTGCATATTCCTTCAGTCAGCGTGTCTCACTGGGGCTGGATGTTATTCGTGATCGTAATACCCTCTATCGAGAAACCAGTGACGGGCTGATCGAGAACGTCTATATCCTGAAGATTCTCAACATGGACGATGCGGAGCATCAGTATGATCTGAGTGTATCGGGTATCCCGGGGTTGACCCTGCACAAGGATATGGCAATTATTCGGGTTGCGTCCGGAGGGATCATGGAACTGCCGGTACGCTTGCGTGCCGAGGAAGGCGACCTTGAGGCGCGTAGCAGTGATGTTGTCTTTGAACTGGTTGCAACGGACGATGCCGGGCTGGTAGTCAGTGAGGATGCGCGTTTTCTGGGGCCGCAGTAAGCTTCCGCGAATGGTTTCGCCCTGCAGGGCGAGGTGCTTTCTCTTGCCTGCCCAAGAGAAAGCACCCAAAGTGAACGGCACCCGGAGCACTCATCGGCTGACGCTGATGCCCTGCGTTCCTCGTCAATCCGGGGGCGCGCACAACTCGGAGTTTTATGAACCCGGCAAGCCGGGCCCATAAAAACTTGCCTCAAACAGGGCGCGCGCCTGATCCCGGACTGGCTGCGGTACTCGGTGAGTGCGACGGGCCTGGGATGTCATACCCAAACCCCCGTTGGCGCCGCCGAGCATCGCAGGGAACCCGCACAGCGGGCAAGCCGTCGGGCCGCGTTTCTTTTGGGTACTTTTCTTTGGCGGAGCAAAGAAAAGTACCTCGCCCGACAGGGCGAAACATGAAGGCAAAAAGAGGGTGTACCCATACCTGGTAGTTCGATCCAATAGGTAAAGTTAACTGGATGTAATTTAAAAATATGAATACATACAAACCAAAAACCCCCTGGTACCGTGAGCCCTGGATGTGGCTGATGGTCGCATTGCCCATGACCGCTGTTATTGGCGGCATGATCACTATCTACCTGGCGGTGTCGACCAGTGATGGACTGGTGGTTGACGACTACTACAAGCGCGGCAAGGCCATCAACAGGGATCTTGCCCGGGATGGGGCGGCGGCACGCTATCAACTCAAGGCAACTATTGATATTGATTTGCGGGACAACCGCATGCAGTTGCTGCTGGAGAGCATGGTTGCGGAATTGCCAGAGACACTGACTTTTTCCCTGCTACATCCAACACAGCCCGGACATGATCAGGTCATTATCCTGCAGCATGCCGGAGAGGGTCTTTATTATGGTGCTATCGATGAGTTGGCCCGTAGCAAATGGTATCTGCAACTGGAGGCTGATGACTGGCGGCTGTCGGGCAGTATGCAAATCCCTCAGTCAGAGTCGCTGGTGCTCTTGCCTGTGGAGGTGAGCCAGCCGGAGTAGTGCAGTGTCATTCGACCTGCCGTCTGCAATGAAAAACAGTTCTGAACAATCCACATGAACCCTGAATCCATGGCTGCGGCATTCATGGTCGGCCTGCTGGGCGGCACCCATTGTATTGGTATGTGCGGTGGCATCGTGGGTGCACTGAGCTCCGGCCTGTCACTGGAAATGCAGACTTCACGCCGCCGTCTCGTTACGGCGCAGCTGGCCTACAATACCGGGCGCATCAGCAGTTACATGGTTGCTGGTTTGTTGCTGGGACTGTTCGGGCAACAGCTGGGCGAGTCGGGTGTGCTGGAAGGCGTCCCGGTTGGCCGCATCGTGGCGGGCGTCATCATGATCCTGTTTGGCGTCTACCTGGCGGGCTGGTGGCATTCCCTGCTGTTCCTGGAACGGGCCGGGGCACGACTATGGAAGTATATTGAGCCACTGGGGCGTCGCTTTATTCCGGTTCGCAGTGCCTGTCAGGCTTACCTGCTGGGGCTGGTGTGGGGCTGGTTGCCCTGTGGCATGGTCTATGCCGTGCTGGCACTGGCGCTGGCCAGTGGTTCTGCTATTGGCGGAGGCACCATTATGCTGGCCTTCGGGCTGGGTACCCTGCCGGTGATGCTCACCATGGGTCTGGCATTCAATACCCTCAAGCGATTCGTGCGCGACCCACGGATCAGGCTGGTCGCCGGTATCCTGGTGATTCTCATGGGCGTCGCAATGCTGCTTGCGAATCCGTCCGGGCACGGGCATCATGCCCATCCTCATTAGTGCGGATCTGGTGTTCTGCCAGGCCAGTCTGGCATTAAAACGGGATATGCAGTCTAATATTAGAAGCACAACATATAGTGTTTCACTGTTATACAGTATTTACTGCAAAAGCCCCGGGATGCCGGTCTAAAAAATGCAATAACATGCTGATATATATGTTTAATTTTGCCATTGCAAAATGAACTTGACAGGCTGTGCAGAGCGGCATAGTCTCTCTAGCAAGAGCACAAGATGTAGTGTTTTCGGTAAATCCAGCGTTTCTGTACGAGTGCCCTTGTCAGGGGGGACCGACAAGCGGCAGCAAAGACAGTATTCCTAACAAGAACTTAAAGAATTACCTGGAGGATAATCAGCGTATGACAACAACCGCGCAGCTAGAAGCAGTACCCACCAGTGTCGCAGACATTCCGTTACAGCCCGCCTCGCAGGATATCTGGGAGACCAAGTACCAGCTCAAGACAAGAGATGGTACGCCGGTTGATGACACGATTGACGCAACCTATCAGCGTGTTGCCAGGGCGCTGGCAGATGTAGAGGCAACCCCGGAACTGCGTGAGTTGTGGTACCAGGAATTTGTATGGGCACTGCGGCATGGCGCCATTCCGGCCGGACGCATAACCTCCAATGCCGGTGCGCAGGAACACAAGCCGGCAACTTCCACAATCAATTGCACGGTGTCCGGTACGGTGGAGGACTCCATGGATAATATTCTCGACAAGGTGCACGAGGCCGGCCTGACCCTGAAAGCCGGTTGCGGCATTGGTTACGAGTTTTCCACGCTGCGACCGAAAGGTGCCTATGTGTCCGGTGCTGGTGCCTACACATCCGGCCCGCTGTCGTTCATGGATATCTACGACAAGATGTGTTTTACCGTCTCTTCGGCCGGTGGCCGGCGTGGCGCGCAGATGGCAACCTTTGATATTGGCCATCCGGATGTGATGGATTTTATCCGTGCCAAGCGTGAAGACGGCCGTCTGCGCCAGTTCAACCTGTCGTTGTTGATTACCACTGACTTCATGGATGCGGTCAGGAATAATGCCAACTGGAAGCTGGCCTTTCCGCTTGATCGCAATGAGCTGGATGAGGGCATTGATCTGCAGGACACGTCACAGGTGATCTGGCGTGAATGGCCCTACAAGGGCGACTACCTTGCCAATGATGCGGGGCTGGTTGCCTGCAAGGTATACAAGACCGTGCCTGCGCAGCGCCTGTGGGACCTGATCATGAGTTCCACCTATGACTTTGCCGAGCCGGGTTTTATCCTGATCGACAAGGTCAACGAGATGAACAACAATTGGTTCTGCGAAAACATTCGCGCTACCAATCCCTGCGGGGAGCAGCCGCTGCCACCGTATGGTTCCTGTTTGCTGGGTTCGGTCAACCTGACAAAATTTGTGCGCAATCCGTTTACTGAGCAGGCCCGGTTCGACTGGGATGAGTTTCGCAAGGTCGTCGCTATCTTTACCCGCATGCTCGATAATGTCGTGGAGATCAATGGCCTGCCGCTGGAAGGTCAGCGTGATGCCATCCTGCACAAGCGCCGTCACGGTATGGGATTTCTGGGGCTGGGTTCTACGGCCACCATGTTGCGCATGAAATACGGCGAGCAGGCATCGCTGGAGTTTACCGAGCGCGTTAGCCGGGAACTGGCTATTACCGGTTGGGAGGTTGCGCTGAACATGGCAAAGGAGAAGGGGCCGGCGCCGGTGATGGAAGAGGATTTCGAGGTCACCGAAGAGATGCTGCGCAAGCGTCCGGAAATGCGCCGCGACGGATTTTTACCGGGTGATTCCGTGAAGGGCAAGGTGTTACATGCAAGGTACAGTCGCTATATGCAGCGTGTTGCCGAGGTGGCCCCCGAACTGGTACAGGAACTGGCGGAAACCGGTGCCCGTTTTACTCACCACAGTTCGATTGCACCGACCGGCACCATTTCACTGTCACTGGCCAATAATGCCAGTAACGGTATCGAGCCGAGCTTTGCGCATCACTACTTCCGTAACGTGATACGCGAAGGCCGCAAGACCAAGGAAAAGGTGGATGTGTTTTCGTTTGAGTTGCTGGCTTACCGGGAACTGGTGAACCCGGACGCAACTGCCAGTATGGACGGTGACGACAATGTGTTGCCGAACTACTTTATTGCAGCAGACAATGTGACACCGAAGCAGCATGTTGATATCCAGGCGGCGGCGCAGAAGTGGGTGGATTCCTCCATTTCCAAGACGGCCAATGTGCCTACC
>JASJGW010000243.1:0-2848 GCA_033791305.1 Gammaproteobacteria bacterium
TGGCTTATGTCAATCCCGAACCCTGGCGGCTTGGCAAGGGCATGCGCTGGACTGGCAATGTCAATGTTGTTCTGAATTACGAGCGCGGCAACTCCGAAAAGGATGAATATGGCGGTGATTTTTCCACGACCTTTCGCTGGCGGGATGACCGGCTAAAATTTTCCGGGGACATTGACAGGGAAAAGAGTAACGATGTGCTCACCGACGATGACTGGCGACTGAATGGCCGCTATGATCATTTCGTTAGTGAGAAGCTCTACTACGGGGGAATCCTGACGATGGAACATGACCGGTTCGCAGATCTCAGGCGGCGCACCACGACGGGCCCGCTGGTGGGCTATGAATTCTACGAGAGCACGGCCATGAACCTCGACGTGGCTGCAGGGCCAGTCTATGTCAAGGAGGATTTTTATAACGCCAGTGACCGCGATTACCTGGCGCTAGGCTGGCTCGTGAATTTTGACCGCTTCCTGATCCCCGACCGTGTCCAGTTTTACCACCGACATGGCGCGTTGCTGGAGCCGGGTGATACTGATAATCTTGTTGTCGATGCCTGGACGGGTTTTCGTTTTCCTCTCTATGCAGGGATTGTGGCCAGCACCGAGGTGCTGGTGGAGTATGACGGTGGTGCCCAGGAAGGTGTCGACGACACTGAGACAACCTACAACGTCAAGCTTGGCTATCAGTGGTAAGGCACTGCGGATACATCATTCATGAAGTCACTTTACCTGCCTGTCTGGCTGCTTGCGCTGTGTGTCTGCTGCCTGCCCGTGTCCCCGGCCTTGTCGGTAGACAAGGCCGATACGTCTGTCGATTTGCCTGCCCTGGTTACCCGTGCTGCCCTTGAGGCCCGCCTTAAGGAAGTTGAGGCAGCAACGTCGCTGGATGAGGAGGTCCGGGCGAGCCTGGTTGAAACACTCAACCAGGCGCTGGGTAATCTTGAAGCCATCAAGACCAGCAAGGCCAACACCGAGAGTTATATTCAGGCAAGGAACGCTGCACCGGAGCAAACCAGGGCAATACGCGAAAAACTGGAGTCGGATCGCGTGGAGGGTTCCGAGGTAACGGTAACGGCAACCGCCGCTTCCCCTTTTGATGTGATCGAGGGTGAGTTGCTGCAGGAAAAGGCCAATCTGGCGGCTGTAGAGGCCAAGCTTGCCGACCTGGAAACGCAACTGGAAACCGGCAAAAACCGGCCGGCCGCTGTACAGAAACAGCTGCTGCAGGCACGGCAGGACAAGGATGATGTTGATGCAAAGCTAAAACTGCAGGCACCGGCAGATCAATTGCCATGGTTGACGGACGCCCGTCTCTGGTCGCTGACAACCCGGGCAGCCGCACTGCGCAGCGAGCTTGGCATGCTGGACCAGGAATTATTGAGCACGCCGATGCGTGTCAACTTGTTCGAGGCGCAGGGGGACCAGGCGAGCCGCACGGTGAGGCGCGTTGCTACCCGGGTTAAAATGCTTGAGGAATTATCCAGTCGCCAGGGTCATGTTGAAGCGGAACAGGCCCGGAAGGAGGCCGCTGTTGCGGTTTCGGATGCAGCTGGAAAACCTGCCATTGTTCAGGCACTGGCAGAGAGGAATGCCGAGTTGACCCGGGAAGCCGCAACCATCGCCGCCAGTCTCAGAAAACGGAGTGCCAGTGACGGTGCCATCGACAAGGAGGCTGACACGATCGAGGGTTATTTTCGGACTGCCAGGGAAAGACTTGAAATTGCAGGACTGAGCGAGGTGCTGGGCGAGGTGTTGCGTGAACAACGCCAGATCCTGCCGGACACTCGTGCGCTCCGCAAGAAGATCAGCAAGATCGAGCGTGATAATGCCCAGGCTGCCTTGCGCCAGATTCAGCATAGCCAGGAATACAAAAGCCTGCGTGACCTGGATGATTTCATCAAGGCCCACACTGCGGATCTGGAAGCGGCTGAGGTCGCGCTGGTCAGTGAGGACATCAGGGCGTTGGCTGAAAGTCGGCGGACCCTGCTTGGCAAGGCGCTCGACCTCGACAAGTCCCACTTGAGGTCGCTGGCAGAGCTTGCCACAAGTTACCAGCGACTGCTGAAGATCAGCATCGACTATGACGAGTTTCTTGACGAGAACCTGCTGTGGATTCGCAGTGCCCCGATGCCGGGTCTTGCTACCCTGAAGGCCATTCCGGGGCAGATGCAATTGTTGTTCTCACCCGTGCGCTGGCTGGAGGTCTCAGGAATACTGGTTGCCGGTATCGGGCAATCGCCATTTTTCATATTCATGCTGGCTGTATTCGGGGTGCTGTTGTGGAAGGCGCGGTGGCTTCATGATTTGCTCATGGCCACGGGTATGCAGGTCGGCAAGCCGACACTCGACCGGTTTTCCTATACTCTCAAGGCACTGGGCCTGACCCTGCTACTGGCCGCGCCCTGGCCATTACTGGTGTGGGCTATGGGCTGGGAACTGGGTGCATCACCGGACGTGCAGCAGTTTCCACGGCTGGTATCGTACGCATTACTGTTGGTTGCGTCGGCATTTTTCTACGTACAGTTTTACAGCGCGCTGTGTATCCCCGGCGGTGTTGCCGCGAAACATTTTCACTGGCCACACCCTGTCCCGGAACGGTTACACCGCGGGTTTGCCTTTTTGAAGATAACGTTTTTGCCGGCGATCTTTGTTGTCGTGCTGGTTGTTTATGACGAGCAGAAGGCTTTTTACGGCGCACTGGAACGTCTCGCCATGATGGTTGCACTGATTGTGCTGGCGGTTTTTTTCTACCGGCTGATGAACCTGCTGATCACACAGTCAATCGGTACAATGGTGCGGATGCGTTACCTGTGGCTGGCGCTGACCGTGGTCACGCCCCTGTCACTGGC
>JASJGW010000244.1:0-3461 GCA_033791305.1 Gammaproteobacteria bacterium
TTAGAAAGACACCTTGACCGCTTTTCGTTCTTCTGGAGATTCAGTAGATTCCAAAAGTTCTGCCAGACGGAAACCAAACGGGCCGGCGATCATGTTTGCGGGAAATTTTTCACAGCTGGTATTGTATTCGGTGATGGCATCATTGAATGCCTGGCGCGCAAAGGCAACCCGGTTTTCCGTGGATGTCAATTCTTCCTGAACCTGGATCATATTCTCATTGGCCTTGAGGTCGGGGTAGTTTTCCATCAGTGCGAACAACTTGCCCATGGCACCACCCAGTATGCCTTCAGCGGCGATTGCCTCCTCGGTATTGCTGGCACCAACCGCCTGGTTGCGCGCCTGGATAACCTTATCCAGGGTCTCCTGCTCATAGGACATGTAATCCTTGACGACTTCAACCAGATTAGGGATCAGGTCATGGCGACGCTTCAACTGCACATCAATCTGACGCCAGGCATTCTTAACCTGGTTACGAAGATTGACCAGCCGGTTGTAGAGCAATACACCCCACAGCGGAATACCGACAATAAGTGCGACAATGACCCAGCCAAATATTTCCATTATTGATCTCCTTTAGCGCTGATCTGATGGGCACGCAGCGCTTTACCCATCCTACATTTACCATAAAATTCGTTTTTCAGATCTCACGCGCAATCGCACGATAACCGATATCCGTACGGTAATACACATCCGGCCAGTGAATGCCGCCGGCACAGGCATAGGCCTTATCCCTGGCCTCCAAAATCGTATTGCCCAGCGCGCAGACACACAGCACACGACCACCACTGGTGACGACAGCACCCGCGCTTTCCTGCGTGCCCGCATGAAAAACCTTGCAGTCACTGTCGGCAACTGCCGGCAAACCTTCAATGATATCGCCTTTCCGGTAACTGTCCGGGTAACCGCCTGCTGCCAGCACCACCCCCAGTGCAGCGCGCTCATCCCACTCGGCCTCAATCGCATCGAGACGACCATCCAGCGCCGCCAGACATAGTGCCACCAGGTCGGAGCGCAACCGGGTCATGATAGGCTGGGTTTCCGGATCCCCGAAACGCACATTGTACTCAAGGACCTTCGGGGTACCGTCAGCGGCAATCATCAGCCCTGCATACAGGAATCCGGTAAACGCATTACCCTCTTCCGCCATCCCGTTCACAGTTGGCAGAATCACCTCATTCATTACTCGCTGATAAATTGCCGGCGTGACGACCGGGGCCGGCGAGTAGGCGCCCATGCCACCGGTGTTCGGACCGCTGTCACCAGCATCGCGCGCCTTGTGATCCTGTGACGTGGCCAGCGGCAGACAGTGCTTGCCATCCACCATGACGATAAAGCTGGCCTCCTCACCCTCAAGAAACTCCTCGATGACCACCCGGCTTCCTGCTTCACCAAAGACATTGCCTCCGAGCATATCTTCTACGGCCGCAATGGCCTCAGCCTCGGTGCGCGCAAGGATGACACCTTTTCCGGCCGCCAGACCATCGGCCTTGATAACAATGGGGGCACCCTGTGCATGTATGTAGGCCGCCGCCGCTGCAATATCTGTAAAGGCCGCATAAGCCGCTGTCGGGATATTCTGTCGTGCCAGGAAGTCCTTGGCAAAGGTCTTGGAGCCCTCCAGCCGGGCCGCTCCCCGGGTGGGCCCGAAACAGCGCAGGCCGGCTACACTGAATTGATCAACAATACCGTCAACCAGCGGCATTTCCGGTCCAACGATGGTCAAGCCAATCTTGTTGGCGTGCGCAAAAGCGAGCAACGCCTCGATGTCACTGGCATCGATGGCGATATTCTCGAGCCCCGCTTCCAGTGCGGTCCCGGCGTTACCGGGCGCAACAAAAACGGTGTCTGCCTGTGGCGACTGGGCCGCCTTCCACGCCAGGGCATGTTCACGGCCACCACCGCCGATTATGAGAATATTCATGGTAATCCCTTGCTAGGAGTCTGTATTAGCCACGGAAGAATAATTCTCGCCAAGACGCAAAATTAACATCGTACTGCGCTAAAGACATATTAGATTTTTTCCTGGCGTCTTTGCGCCTTTGCGAGAAAAATTATGGTTTTTAGGGACGAACACCAGGTTAATGCCGGAAGTGCCGCATCCCGGTAAACACCATCGCAATATCATGCTCATCTGCTGCTGCAATAACTTCGTCATCACGCATGGATCCGCCGGGTTCGATGACCGCGACAATACCTGCCTCAGCCGCCTGGTCAATACCATCGCGGAACGGAAAGAACGCATCCGAGGCCATCACCGACCCCTTGACCGCCAACCCTTCGTCAGCCGCCTTGAGTGCGGCAACCCTGGCACTGTAGACACGGCTCATTTGACCGGCACCGACACCGATAGTCATGCCATCCCTGCAATATACAATGGCATTGGATTTGACATATTTGCCAACCCGCCAGGCAAACAGCAAGTCTTGCAGCTCCTGATCCGTCGGTGCACGTTTCGTTACCACCTTGAGGTCTGACTCTGAAATTTTCCCCATATCACGGTCCTGTACCAGCAAGCCGCCATTGACACGTTTAAAATCCCGCGTGGCCGCAGGTTCTTCAGACCAGTGACCGCACTCCAGCACCCGGACATTCTTTTTGGTCGCCAGCACCGGCAAGGCTGCCTGCTCCACTCCCGGCGCAATGATGACCTCGACGAACTGCCGCTCAATGATCGCCCTGGCCGTAGCCTCATCCAGCGGACGATTAACGGCGATAATGCCGCCGAAGGCTGAGGTCGGATCTGTTTTAAAGGCACGGTCATAGGCCTCAAGCTGACTGGCACCCAGCGCCACACCGCAGGGATTGGCGTGCTTCACGATCACACAGGCCGGCGCCTCCGGAAAAGACTTCACACACTCCAGTGCCGCATCGGTATCAGCTACATTATTATAGGACAACGCCTTGCCCTGTAGCTGGCGCGCAGTGGCAACCGATGCTTCCGACACATCAGGCTCGACAAAAAAGGCGGCCCGCTGGTGGGGATTCTCGCCATAACGCATGGTTTGTACCTGCCGGTACTGCAGGTTGATGGTGTCCGGAAAATCTGCCCGTTCGCCCGACAGACTGACCGCACCAAGATAGTTGGCAATGGCCCCGTCATAACGCGCCGTATGCTCGAACGTTTTCACTGCGAGCGAATAGCGTGTCTCTGCCGATGTGCGGTTGTCGTGCTGCTGCATTTCGGCCAGCACCGGCTCGTAATCAGCGCTGTCAACAATCACCGTGACAGCGGCGTGATTCTTTGCCGCCGCACGCAGCATGGTCGGACCACCGATATCAATGTTCTCGATCGCCATTGGCAGATCACAGTCCGCACGCGCCACCGTTTGCTCGAAGGGATAGAGATTCACCACTACCAGGTCTATCGGGGCAATACCGTTCGCCTCCATCACCGCTTCATCGGTACCCCTGCGCGCCAGGATGCCGCCGTGGATCTTCGGGTGCAGCGTCTTGACGCGCCC
>JASJGW010000245.1:0-13204 GCA_033791305.1 Gammaproteobacteria bacterium
CTGCCTGGCGCGTGCCGTCCTTAAATGGTCGTTGTCAGCGTTGACCTATCCGCATTCCCTGGTACGCGTTGTCCTTGCCGAGCAGTTGTACCGTGCCTGGACCGTTAACACCGGTCATCCCTACCACCGTTCATGATATGGTTGGCAGGCACGTGGATATCTATCTTGCCTCACAGTCACCGCGCCGCAGGGAACTGCTGCGCCAGATTGGTGTCGATTTTGAGTGTCTGCCTGTCGATATCGACGAGACACCACTTGCGGGAGAAACCCCGGAAACCTGTGTGCAGCGGCTGGCACTGGAGAAGGCGCGGGCCGGCAGTGCCATACAGTTGGCAGCCACTGCTCTGCCGGTGATGGGCGCAGATACCATCGTGATTGCCGGTGAATCAGTGCTGGGGAAACCGGCTGATCGCAGGGAGGCCATAGAGATGCTGCAATCACTAGCGGGCAGTACACACCGGGTCTTGACTGCGGTGGCGCTGGCAGGGGACCGCGAATCCGTCTGCATGAGTACCAGTCACGTGACATTTCGCACGTTAACTGCACGCGAATGCGGGGCATACTGGGAGACGGGTGAACCGCAGGACAAGGCCGGTGCCTATGCCATCCAGGGGCTGGCCGCCATGTTTATTACGCGACTGGAAGGTAGTTACTCGGGTGTGATGGGTTTGCCTCTGTATGAGACGGCAGTCTTGCTGCAGGAATTCGGGATAAGCCTTCTTTAAGAATCACAGTTACCGGCAGTTGTTTGCGGACAGGGACATATGAGCGAAGAGATACTGATAAATGTAACGCCCAGGGAAACACGGGTTGCGGTCGTGGAAAACGGGGTATTGCAGGAGATATTTATCGAGCGGGCCGGGCGTCGCGGGATGGTGGGGAAGGTCTATCGTGGCAAGGTCTGCCGGGTGCTGCCGGGAATGCAGGCAGCTTTTGTGGATATCGGGCTGGAGCGGGCGGCATTTCTGCATGCCTCGGATGTCGGTCCACGCAATCCGGAAGCAGGCCCGGAGGGTAGCGGTAATACCGATATCAGCCAGTTGCTGCGTGAGGGTCAGGAAATCTCCGTGCAGGTTATCAAGGATCCGTTGGGAACCAAGGGTGCACGACTGACGACACAGATTACCATCCCGTCCCGCTATCTGGTGTTTGTTCCCAATGTGGTCAATGTCGGCATCTCGCAAAAAATCGAGGATGAGACAGAACGGGTACGTCTTCGGGATATCATTCAGCTGTTCATGACCGAGCAGGATGGTGGCGGCTATATTGCGCGGACGGCGGCTGAAGGTGCGAATGCCGATGCGCTGCGTACCGATATGTTATTCCTGAGCAAGTTGTGGCAATCGGTGCAAGAAACCGAGGCAAACGCAAAATTCGGGACGGTGATCTATGATGATTTACCGCTCACCATTCGTGTAATGCGGGACATGCTGGACAGCGGCATTGAGAAAGTTCGCATTGATTCACGGGAGAGCCACCAGCATGCGCATGAGTTCTGCACCCGGTTCATGCCTGATCTGGAAGACCGGGTCGAGTATTATCCCGGCGAGCGACCGATCTTCGATATCTACAGCGTGGAAGATGAGATTCAGAAGGCACTGGACCGCAAGGTGCAACTGAAGTCGGGCGGCTACCTGATTCTTGACCAGACCGAGGCTATGACGACGGCCGATGTGAATACCGGTGGTTATGTCGGACACCGCAACCTTGAAGAAACGATCTTTAAAACCAATCTTGAGGCCGCGCAGGCCATTGCGCGCCAGCTGCGATTGCGTAACCTGGGTGGCATCATCATTATTGATTTCATTGATATGTCACAGGAAGAACACAAGCGCCAGGTCCTGCGTGCACTGGAAAAATGTCTCGAAAAGGACCATGCGAGGACACACATCACCGAGGTGTCGTCACTGGGCCTGGTAGAGATGACACGCAAACGTACGCGTGAAAGCCTGGAACATGTGCTGTGCGAGGCATGTCCAACCTGCAGTGGCCGGGGGTCATTGAAGACACCGGAGACGGCCTGTTACGAGATTTTTCGCGAAATTCTGCGTGAGTCACGGCAGTTTGATGCGCAACAGTTGCTGGTGCTGGCATCACAGGAAGTGGTCGATATGCTGCTTGACGAGGAGTCCACGAGTCTTGCCGAGCTGGAGGTTTTTATCGGCAAGCCAATCAAGTTTCAGGTGGAAGCTCTGTATACACAGGAACAATATGACGTTGTACCATTGTAAGCCTGTCCGCCGGATGCCCTGAACGGACTGGTTAGCTGGTCATGTTAAAAAGTCTTTTCCACACAGTCTGGTTGTTGTTTGTGGCACTGCTGTTTCTTACGGCAGTGGTGCTGATGACGGCACGTATATGGGTGCCCTCATTAAGCCAGTACCGTCTTGAAATAGAAAATGCCGCGAGTCAGGTACTGCAGAAACAGGTCACTATCGGCCGGCTGGAAGCTACCTGGCGCGGGCTGAACCCGGTGCTGAAGCTGAAGAACGTGGTGCTCGCCGACCCGGCAGGGGAGCAGGCCAGCCTAGAGGTCAGGGAAGTCTGGATCACGGTTGATGCCAGGCAGTATCTCGAGACACAGGAATTAAAACTGGCCGGTATTGATGTTGTCGGTACAGACCTGACATTGATTCGCGATACCAACGGTCAGATCTATCTCGAAACGTTCAGGGGTAATGACGGTGATGAGTCCGCGCTGAAAGACCTCGGGCGAATGGCACGTCTGTCACTGCATGATGCCAGTCTTGCCTGGGTTGATAAACTCTACGGTGATCCGCCGCAGCGTTTTTCTGCGATCGCCCTGTCACTCACTAATTATGGCGACACGCATACGCTGACCGGACATGCACTGCTACCGGGTGATGCCGGTTATCGCGTTGATGTGGAGGCAGAACTCTATGGCAAAAGTGATCAGCCATCGTCATGGCAGGGACGGTTGTATGCCAAGGGCCAGTCGGTGGCGTTCTCTGCACTACCGGGCCGCTATCTGCCCGATGGTATGGCATTGCAGGGGGTTGCCGATATCCGCTTATGGGCCAATGTTGCAGCACTGGGTGTGCATGCCATCAGTGGTGAACTGGATACCCATGAGTTGCAAATAAGCCATGTGAAAAATACACAGGAATACCGGTTTAATGCGGATGAGCTGCGTGGCAAGTTCGGCTGGCAGCAAAACGGGGAAGGTTGGCAATGTGCAGTGCAGCAGCTTGTTGTCAGGCAGGGAGAACGCACATGGGAAACGGATAACCTGTCCCTGGCGGGCCTTTATCAAGGGCAGGCCAGTTACATACGTGGTATTTCAGGACGTATCGTGCTGGGCGGGTTCGGTGCCTTGTTGCCGATTATTCCGGGTCTTGCCCCCGAAGACCGGCTGCTGCTTGCTGGGTTGCACCCACGGGGGCTTGTCAGGGACCTGGTCTTTAGTCTGTCCAGTGAGAGCGGGACAACACGGCTCAGTCATTTCTCTGCACAATTCAGCGGGGTCGGTATTGGTGAAGCCGGTGCCTTTCCGATGATTGCCGGTCTGGACGGGTCCGTGACCGGTGATCTGGAAGCTGGCAAGGTGACGCTGGATACCCAAAACGCCGTTATCCATGATATGGACCTGTTACGTGCTGAGCTGCCACTTGACCGGGTGCAGGGAGATATTCACTGGCAGTTACAGGACCAGCACGTCGAGGTGGGATCTGCGGCATTGACCCTTGGCAACAAGGACCTTTCCCTGAGAGCAAAGTTCGGTGTTGATATCCCTGTTGCCGAGGGCACGGCAGCCATCAACCTGGATCTGGCCGTGGAAACCCTGGATGTGGGGCGTGTGCACGCTTATCTGCCGGCAAAGATAATGTCACCCACTGCTGTGGCATGGCTTGACCGCAGCCTGAAGAGCGGTGTGGTGACCAATGGCCATGTTGTCATTAATGGCAGGTTTGACCAGATGCCATTTGATAATGGCGAAGGAAAGCTTGAGGTGCGTCTGCCGGTAACAAATGCCGTGCTGGATTTTAATCCTGGCTGGTCACCGCTGACCGGTGTGGATGCCCAGGTTGATTTTACCGGGCGTACAATGGATATCCTGGGCAGCAAAGGCTCGATGCGTACAGCCTCACTGGAAAATATCCATGTGCAAATACAGGACCTGGCCCGGCCGCTGCTGACAATCAAGGGTGATGCGCACGGCGCCCTGCCGGTCATGTTGGCAGAGCTGGGCAGCAGTACGCTGGGAAAAACCTATGGCGGATTTGTCGACAGCGTGACCACCAGCGGGGAGGCGTCGCTGGGTCTGGACATCACGCTGCCGCTGATAAAGAAGCAGGGCGCACTTAAGGTCGCGGGTACTGTGGCGCTTAAAGATAATGCGCTGCAGATCAACGATACCGAGTTTGCACTGGAGCAGATCAGCGGACGCCTGGATTTTGATGCAAAGGGCATCAGGGGTAAACAGTTGCGCGGGAAATTGTTCGGTCAGCCTGCCATCGCCCGGGTGTGGACGGACGCCGGGGTTACGCATATCCGGTTGAGCGGCCCCTTCGATGTGCTGGACAGGTATGTTGGCAAGGACAATGCCCTGGGTGCTGCCATTACAGGTAGCAGTAACTGGCGCGTACTGGTAGCTGTCCATGGTATGCCCGAACGCGGCAAGCAGGCAAATGTCGATGTGACTGTGACGTCGAACCTTGTCGGGACAGGTATTGACCTGCCGGCGCCATTTGGTAAAGACCGGGATGGCACGCGCAAGTTGTCAATCAATGTGGACAACGCCGTAAAGCCGGTAAAAACGCTGCGCATTGCTTATGGTAAGGTGCTTGAAGGTCTGCTGAATATCAGCACAGGGAAGCAGGGTTTCAGATTACAGAAAGGGGCTATTTCGATAGGCGCCGCCGCGCCCGTGTTGCCCGGGGGTGACGTGTTACAGGTGGGTGGTGAACTCAAGCAGCTGCATGTGACCGATTGGAAACCACACCTGGGTAGCGGTAGTGATGGAAGCGCTGACTTACCCGTTAAACTCAGGCTGCATCTGGATGAACTCGAGGTCCAGGGGTTTTTAATGAATGATGTGTCAGTGGCAATGGAATCTGCCGGTCAGGCCTGGCATATCCGGGCCGATGGGCCCGCCGTTATCGGTGATGTTCAGCTGATAAATACCCCTGCCGGGCTGGACAAGGTCGTCATGAATCTGGACCGGCTGGCGTTGCACAGCAGTGACCAGCCACAGCCCGAGTCGGCCAGCAAGGCGACACCGGCGGATTTTCCGGATTTCGAAGTTACCGCAAAACGGCTGGTGTATGACAAGGCAAAGCTGGGACGTTTGGAATTGAAGATGCTGAAGCAGCCCGGCAACCGTTACCTTGTGGAACGCATGCGGTTGTCATCAGCTCTGCTTGAACTGCAGGCGAGTGGAAACTGGCAGATTGACGGGGGGCGGCAGCGCTCCAGTGTTGATCTAAAAGTCATTAAAGGCAAGATGGACCGGTTGATGAAGTTATTCGGTTACCAGCAAAGCATCGAAGATGGTGAGCTGTCCGGTACCCTGCGCATGACCTGGCCAGGGGCATTGTGGGATTTTTCGCCGCCCGCAGCCGAGGGCAAGCTGCGGATCAGCATCGAGGACGGCCAGTTGCTGGATGTCGAACCCGGTGCGGCTGGGCGCGTGCTGGGCCTGATAAGCCTGAGCAAGTTACCGCGGCGTTTGTTGCTCGATTTCAGTGATCTGTATGAAGAGGGGTTCAGCTTTGACAAGATAAAAGGCAACTTTACCCTGGATGACGGTAATGCCTATACCAATGACCTGACCGTGGATGGGCCGGCTGCCAAAATCGAGATTTCCGGACGAATCGGGCTGGCTGACCAGGACTATGATGAACTGGTTACGGTCACCCCGTACATGAAGACTGGTCTGTCACTGGCGGGCACGCTGGCAGCAGGCCCGGCAGTTGGCGCGGTAGTGATGTTTGCCGAGGCCCTGCTGGAGGGCAAACTCGGACCCCTGGGCAGGATCGGGCGGAAGCAATATTCAATCACCGGTCCATGGACTGACCCGGTGATTGAAAGACTTGGCTCCACTGTTGAGGAAACAGATCCCGAAAGCACTGTGGATTTTGATTGGACCGAATAAAGGGGTTAACCCGAACTTCTCACCAGAAGGTGCGAATATCGCGCAGCAGATTTGTTTTCACAAGAGATTTTCTGACTGAGCGGAATACCAGTGCGTATTTCCGGGAAAAGAAAATTTCTTGTGGGAACAAAGCTCAAGTAAAATCGTATCGATCTGGTGAGAAGTCGAGGTTCAATGTCGTGCCGGGAAACTGTGTTATTCTTTGAAATCTGTCTGTTTAACAGGTATAGCATAAGCTTATGAGTGTTGTTGCATGTGTCCAGATGGCTTCAGGACCGATGGTCGGGGCCAATCTGCTGGAAGCCGAACGTTTGATCGAAGAGGCCGTCAGCCAGCAGGCGCGTCTGGTTGTGTTACCCGAGAACTTTGCGCTCATGGGCAAGACCGAGCATGACAAGGTCAATGAACGTGAGCAGCCGGGCAGTGGTACCATCCAGACGTTTCTTGCAGAACAGGCTGCACGTCACGGTATCTGGCTGGTTGGCGGGACGATACCGCTGGTGGCGGAAGACGATAACAAGATCCGTGCCAGCTGCCTGGTCTTTGATGACAATGGCAAACAGGTCGCACGCTATGACAAGATTCACCTGTTTGATGTCGAACTGGTCGACAATGCCGAGCAATACACGGAATCAGAGACCATTGAATCGGGTGATGAGGTGGTTGTTATTGATTCACCGTTCGGGCGTATGGGGCTGTCTGTCTGTTATGACCTGCGTTTTCCAGAGTTGTTCAGGCAACAGCTGGAAGCCGGCATGGAAATTGTGGTGCTGCCCTCGGCCTTCACGGCGATCACCGGGCGCGCCCACTGGGAAGTACTGGTACGCGCGCGGGCAATCGAAAACCTTTGCTACGTCATTGCTCCCGACCAGGGCGGGTACCATCTGAACGGGCGTGAAACGCATGGTCACAGCATGATCGTTGACCCCTGGGGAACAGTGTTGAACAGTCTCGCCCGGGGACCGGGTGTGGTGTGTGCTGACATTGAACTCGGTCGGCTTAACAGTGCGCGTCGCAATTTCCCCAGTATTGAACACCGTCGCCTGCAATGTCTGAATAAATCATCATGAGTCACTCGAATCTGGATATTGCACGGCAGCGCCTGCTGGCACCAGCCGGTATTGATGAAGGCGACCTGAACAAGGTCTTCGGCCAGTTGCTGGGGCATGCAGTTGACAGCGGTGACCTGTACTTCCAGTCGACCCGGTTTGAGTCCTGGGTGCTGGAAGACAGTATCGTCAAGGAAGGTGCGCATAGCATTGAGCAGGGTGCCGGGGTGCGTGCCGTCAGCGGGGACAAGACCGGTTTTGCCTATTCCGACGAAATCATGATGCCGGCACTGCTGCAAGCTTCAAGTGCTGCGCGTGCCATTGCCAAACATGGCAATGAAGGCAAGCTGCAAGCCTGGCACGCCAGTGGTGACAATATGCTGTATCCGGCGCTCGATCCGCTGGAGCGCATGACGGCCAATGAGAAGGTGGCGTTATTGAAGCAGCTCGATGCTGAAGCGCGTGCGCAGGATCCGCGCGTCAAGGAGGTCATTGTCAGTCTTGCTGGTGTGCATGAAGTCATGATGGTGGCCGTTAGTGACGGCACGCTGGCTGCGGACGTACGGCCCCTGGTGCGTTGCAACGTTACCGTGATTGTCGAGCAGAATGGCCGCCGGGAGCAGGCCAGTTCCGGTGGGGGCGGGCGATCAGATTACGGGTTTTTTATTGATGAAGACCGAGCCATGGGCTATGCATGCGAGGCGGTGCGCCAGGCGCTGGTTAACCTGGAGGCGGTGGCGGCACCTGCCGGTAGCATGCCGGTGGTGCTCGGTCCGGGCTGGCCGGGCATCTTGTTGCACGAAGCTATTGGCCATGGCCTGGAGGGCGACTTTAACCGCAAGGGCACCTCTGCTTTTGCCGGTCTGGTCGGGCAGCAGGTGGCATCGCCACTGTGTACGGTGGTGGATGACGGCACCATTAGCGGCCGCCGTGGTTCACTGAATGTTGATGATGAAGGCATTCCTGCCCAGAATACGGTGCTCATCGAGAAGGGTATTCTTAAAGGCTACATGCAGGACCGCATGAATGCCGGCCTGATGGGCGTTGGCTCCACCGGCAACGGCCGCCGCGAGTCCTATGCACACATGCCGATGCCGCGGATGACCAATACCTACATGCTGGCCGGTGAACACGACCCGCAGGAAATAATCTCATCCGTCGACAAGGGTATCTACGCTGTCAACTTTGGCGGCGGCCAGGTGGATATCACCTCCGGCAAGTTCGTCTTCTCTGCCAGCGAGGCCTACCTGATTGAAAACGGCAAGGTCACGCGCCCGGTCAAGGGTGCAACCCTTATTGGTAACGGGCCGGAGGTGCTGAAGCACGTATCCATGCTCGGTAATGACCTGCAGCTGGACCCGGGTGTTGGTACCTGTGGCAAGGAAGGGCAGAGTGTCCCGGTCGGGGTAGGACAGCCGACGATGTTGATTGACAAGCTGACGGTAGGCGGCACCAGCACATAACTCCCGAACAACACCGGCAAGTCACTCCCGGGACTATTTACCCTGATCAGCGCGGGAAATTAACATGTTCCTGTTCACGAGAACGGTTGCAAACCTGTTCTGGATGAGATGATTATTCAGAACCGGTTTGTATGGCTACATAAGAAATAATAAACATTGGGAAGAAAAAGTTGACAACTTTTACACCAGAAGTAACCGAACAGGCGGAAACAGTGTCTTTTTGGGAGGGATTTGTCTACTGGTTAAAACTTGGTTTTATCAGCTTTGGCGGCCCCGCTGGCCAAATCAGCATGATGCACCAGGAGTTGGTAGAAAAACGAAGATGGATTTCTGAGCATCGATTCCTGCATGCACTGAATTACACCATGGTATTGCCAGGACCAGAAGCGCAGCAACTGGCAACGTATATCGGCTGGTTGATGCATGGAGTATGGGGGGGGATTGCCGCTGGCGTACTGTTCGTTTTGCCTTCCTTGTTTATTCTTATTGCCCTTACATGGACTTACCTGGCCTATGGTGATCTGCCAGTCATTGTGGGGGTTTTGTATGGTATTAAGCCTGCTGTAACCGCGATTGTTGTTTTTGCCGCTTACCGTATTGGCTCGCGGGCGTTGAAAAATAATGTGCTGCGGGTAATGGCTGTCTGCGCTTTTCTTGCCATTTTTGCTTTTAAAGTTCCGTTTCCCTATATCGTCCTTATGGCAGGTGTTATCGGCTTTATTGGTTCACTCTTCATGCCTGAGAAGTTCGTGGCAGGCGGCCACCATGGTGAGCCAGAAACGTCATTCGGTGCGGCCCTCATTGACGATAATACGCCGGTCCCGGAACATGCCCGTTTCAAATGGAACAGGTTGATTACTTTTCTGCTGATCGGCTTATTGATTGGTACTGGTGTCATGGCGTTGCTTGTCAGCACCTATGGCTGGGAAGGTACGCTTACTCAAATGGGATGGTTCTTTACCAAGGCTGCACTGGTTACATTTGGTGGTGCCTATGCCGTTCTGCCCTATGTCTACCAGGGTGGTGTTGACCAGTATGCCTGGTTGAGCGGTACCCAGATGATTGATGGTCTTGCTCTTGGAGAAACCACACCCGGTCCGCTGATCATGGTTGTTGCGTTCGTTGGTTTTGTTGGTGGCTGGACCAAAGAGATATTTGGTCCTGAGTTACTTCCATTGGCGGGTGTGGCAGGTGCAAGTGTTGCAACGTTGTTTACATTTTTACCCTCTTTTCTTTTTATTCTTATTGGCGGGCCTTTGGTTGAAGCGACGCGACATGATGTCAAATACACAGCCCCGTTAACAGGCATAACCGCTGCTGTGGTTGGTGTCGTACTCAATCTGGCAGTCTTTTTTGCCTACCATGTGCTTTGGCCGCAAGGCTTTGAGGCCACGTTTGAGTGGTTTTCTGCCTTGCTGGGAATGGCTGCCTTTGTTGCCCTGTTCAAATTCAAGGTAGGTATTGTTACCGTTATTGGCGCATGTGCTGTCCTTGGTTTGGGTTACTCCTTGCTGTTGCCACAGATGTGAGGCGACATGCATTCAACAGCAATGGCATGAAATGAATATATGGGTAGATGCAGACGCATGCCCGGTGGTGATCAAGGATGTCCTGTACAGGGCGGCTGAGCGTACCGGGGTGCAACTGACGCTGGTTGCTAATCAGCCGGTGCGCATACCGCCGTCGCGCTGCATTAACTTCATTCAGGTGGCCCCCGGTTTTGATGTCGCTGATAATGAGATAGTTAAACGGCTTGGTGCTGGTGACCTGGTAATCACAAGTGATATTCCCCTGGCGGCGGAGGTGATTGATAAAGGCGCTTATGCCCTCAATCCTCGCGGTGAGCTATATTCAGCTGACAACATCAGGGCCCGTTTGAACATGAGAGATTTTATGGATACGCTGCGGGCTAGTGGCATAGATACTGGTGGTCCGCCGACGCTTAGCCAAAGAGACCGGCAATCATTTGCTGCCCACCTGGATAAAATATTAACCAGGCATGCTGGAAATGCAGAACAGGGAAAATCCAGCCAACCTTGAACCTTCCAGCAAAAGTGGATACCTTCGACCTGTGAGGCAGGGGGGCAGATGCCAGCGAGAAGGGGATATGTGTTTTCCTGTTTAATATTGTTACCTATCTCGCATAAGCTATGCTTGGCTAATATTACAACTGGAGGAGAATATGGCAAACGAAGGTTATCATGAACCAATCGACGAACTCTCGGATGAAACCAGAGATATGCATAGGGCGATTACCTCGCTAATGGAAGAACTGGAGGCGGTTGACTGGTATAACCAGAGGGTAGACGCCTGCAAGGACAAGGAACTTCAGGCGATTCTTGCGCATAATAGAGACGAGGAAAAGGAACATGCGGCCATGGTTCTGGAATGGATTCGTCGCAAGGATGCGGCATTCGATAAAGAGCTGAAAGATTTTCTGTTTACAGAAAAGCCTATCGCGCATGTCTAGACATCGTGTATTGACCTGCCCAACCTCAGGCGACGTGGATTAATCTGAAATATTAAAAAGGGGTATAAGGAATGCACACCGATAAGGCACAAGCAATGAACAGTGACAGCAGTGCAGTCTGGGGGAATCACGTGGTTGTCCCTGATACACCGGAAGGCTTTACTGTCAGAACGACCTGTCCGTCCAACCCGGACGGTGTAGAAGTAATGCTGGAACGTTGGGAGGCGGGTTCGGAAGAGCCGCCGCATTCACATCCAGGTGATGATATGACGGTTGTTGTTGAGGGTCGGATGTCTATCCAGTTCTACGTAAAATCTGGTGATGGTCTTGTTCCTGAAGGTGAGCAAATTGTGCTTGGCAAAGGAGACACCGGGTATATAAAGGCTGGCCGAATCCACGACGCTAAATACATCGAAGCATGTAAGCTGGTGTACGTGCATGACAAGGCCTTTGGTTTTACTATTGAAGGCGACTAACAAGATGACAGCAAGACAGGGCGGGCAATGCTTCAACTGAGCAGGGCATTGGCAGTCTGGGGTACGCCTGCTTTCAGAGATGTTCTGAAAGCAGAAGTTGAACAGCTGGATGCGAAGCAGCTTCCCTTGCAGCAGGGCTTGTCGCAAAGCAGTTATGCCAGTGACGACAACATCAAGGTTGTGGTTATCAGTGTTTCTGAAGAACTGGCTATTATTCGTACAAAGATCGGGATCTTTTATACCGGCATCATTTCCGGTTGCAGTTGCGCTGATGATCCCACGCCGGTTGATGCATGTCCGGAATACTGTGAAGTACAGATTGAAATCAACAGGCAATCAGCCGAGGCGGTGATAAGCCTGTTACCGGAATGAGTGTTGATACTGTTCGTTGGGAATGACCAGAGAGATATTCAGACATGGCAGAAATTAATCATAGAGTCGGCATAGCCGGATCGGTTAGCGATATCTACCGTGCACTCACGACAGATGACGGGCTTTCGCAATGGTGGACAACAGACACCTGTGGTGCAGGTAAAGTCGGGTCGATCATACAGTTCAGGTTTGGCGGCGGTGGCCCGGACTTCGAGGTGGCAGAGTTGCGTCCCGATTCACTGGTTCGCTGGAAGCACTCTGGCGAGGTCCCGTCTGCATGGATAGGCACCGAAGTTGTTTTCCGGCTGGATGCGGGGGATCAGCAAACATACGTTCGGTTTGTGCATGCCTACTGGACGGAAGTCTCCGACTTTATGGCGCATTGCAGTACCAAGTGGGGTGTCTTCCTGCTCAGTCTGAAAGATGCTGTTGAGACGGGTGCCGGCCATCCCTTTCCTCGTGATATTCACATTGATCACGATGAGTAAGGTGTTATGTGCCTGATGAGCAGGCGCTTGATCAATCTGGCTGTCGGACCTCGCACGCAAGGGCGGGGAGGGCATAAAAAAAGGCCGGTATAACCGGCCTTTATAATTTCGCAGCCCAGGAGCGGCATAGAGTAGCTTCGCAGTTATTTTTTGCTCTCCTCGCGTTCTTTGGTTTCCTTGATTACCGTTTCGGCCACATTTTTCGGGCATGGCATGTAGTGCAGGAATTCCATGGTGAACTGGCCACGACCGGAGGTCATGGTGCGCAGGTCACCGATGTAGCCGAACATCTCGCTCAACGGGCATTCGGCCTTGATGCGCACATTGGTGGCGCCGGGTTCCTGTGACTTGATCATGCCGCGGCGGCGATTGAGATCACCGATGACATCACCGACCTGTTCATCCGGGGTGAATACGTCAACCTTCATGATCGGTTCCATCAACTGTGGTCCGGCCTTCGGCATGGTCTGGCGATAGGCCGCGGCAGATGCCAGTTCGTAGGCGACGGCCGATGAGTCGACCGGGTGATAGCTACCGTCCGTCAGGATGACCTTGAAGTCGAGACAGGGGAAACCGGCGAGCACGCCTCTTTCCATGCTCTTCTTGAAGCCCTTGTTCACGGCCGGCCAGAATTCCCGCGGCACTCTACCGCCGGTCACGGCGGATTCGAATTCGTAACCACTGCCCGGTTCACCCGGTTCGATGACGTAGTCGATCTTCGCGAACTGACCGGAACCACCTGTCTGCTTCTTGTGGGTGTAGCTGTCTTCG
>JASJGW010000246.1:0-26759 GCA_033791305.1 Gammaproteobacteria bacterium
CCTCACTTGATCTTTTCATCCACAGCAGATTCTCTTCCGGTTGCTCCCGGCATCCTGCCTCTCGCGACACTTGTACATCCCTGTACGTCGTCGGGAGTACAGTCCGTATTCCGCTCCTTCAGAAAATCCACTGTGATTCCAGATCTCTGCGCGATCATCTCGTCCCGCGGTGAGAAATGCGGGCTAGACCAGGAAGATTGTTCCCGGTTCCAGAAACACCATAAATCCAACCACATCAGTCACCGTTGTCAGTATCACGGTGCCTGCGTGTGCCGGGTCGGTATTCATGGTTTTGAGCAGGAAGGGGATGCTGAACCCGGCGACGCCACCCATGCTCGCCACGATCGGCATGAGTACCGCCAGCGCGACGATCTGTTCCAGGATCGCCTGAAACAGCCCGATGACCCATGAGGCAAGAAAAGCGGTAAACAGGCTGATACCCAGCCAGATGGCGCGACGTCGTACACGCCTGATGACCGGTGCAATGGTGTCGTCGTGTTCATTCAGGCCCGCCTTAACAGTGAATGGTCGGCATCTTCACGCCAAATAGACATATAACCGGCATGAGGCCGGTCCGGTGTTGTGTGCTGTGTATCAGCAGGTTTCTCGAGCGGTAAGACAGGGCGGTCTGTTCACCGGGTATTCTGGTTGAGCGAGTCAACCCGACCCGGGATGCGGCCCACCCGGGTATCGTTCAGCAGTTCCTGTACCAGCGGAACCAGTGCTTCTATGGAGCTTGAATTGATCACGTGTTTTACTTCCGGTAACGCGGTGTGGTGCATGCTGAACTCGCGCAGTCCCATACCGAGCAACAGTCGTGTATAGCGGGGGTCGCCGGCCATTTCCCCACACATTGCTACCGGAATACCGGCGGCCTTGCCGGCATCAATAGTCATTTTTATGAGCCTCAGGACGGCAGGATGCAAGGGGTCATAGAGATAGTTTACTTCGTCATCGAGACGGTCAATGGCCAGGGTATATTGAATAAGGTCGTTGGTCCCGATGGACAGAAAATCCAGGTGGCTGGCGAAATCAGCGGCGGTGAGGGCCGCGGCCGGCACCTCGATCATGCCACCGATCTCGATTTCCGGTGCAAAGGCGAGCGCCTCACGTTGCAACGCGATTTTAGTGTCGTTGATCAGGGAGAGTACCTGATGCAGTTCCCGGGTATTCGAGAGCATTGGGATCATGAGCCGTACCGGACCGTGTGCCGAGGCCCTCAGGATGGCGCGTAGCTGGGGCCTGAACTGCGAGTGGTCCTTGAGACAGAGCCGGATAGCACGCAGGCCCAGTGCCGGGTTGCTGCTGCTAGTGCTGCCGTTGACCTTCTTGCCGGCACCCATATCCAGCGTACGTATGGTCAGAGGTTTACCCTTGAGTGCCTCGACAACGCTCACGTAGCAGTTGTATTGCTCGTCTTCATCCGGTGGTTCAAGGCGGTTCATGAACAGGAATTCGGTGCGATACAGGCCCACCCCGTTGGCACTGGCTCGATTTGCCGCGTCGATATCTTCCGGCAGTTCAATGTTTGTCATCAGTCTGATGGGCATGCCGTCCCGGGTAACAGCTGGCGAATCCGTGAGTCTGGCCAGTTCGGTTTGCCGCTGATATTCCTGTTCCTGTCGTTCACGATAGTGATCCAGGATGCATTCATCAGGTCCTGCAATCAGTACGCCCTGCAGGCCATCGAGGATGATGGTTTCTCCCTCCCGGATATAGAGCTGCAGGCTGTGGGTGCCGACCATGGCCGGAATCTGCATGCTGCGTGCAAGAATGGCTGTATGTGACAACGGGCCGCCACACTCGGTTGCAAAGGCACTGATACCCTGGTGTTCGAGCATCATGGTTTCTGCGGGGTTGAGCTCATAGGCAAGTACAATTGAATGTTCCAGCAGAAAAGTCTCGCCTTGTTCCTCGCCCTGGTCGCTGTCCAGCAGTATGCGCTGAATCCGGTTGATGACGTAGTCGATGTCATCACGGCGGGTGCGCAAATAGGCGTCATCCATCTGCTCGAACACGTTAACGAGCGCATCACGCTGTAATTTCAGAGCCCATTCGGCATTGCAGTGGTGTGCCCGGATGAGATCAACCGGGACATTCACCAGCATTGCATCATCCAGCATCAGCAAATGTGTTTCGATGAATGCCGCGATGTCCACACCGGTGTTGACCGGAATGCGCTCCTGGATGGCCTGCAGCTGCCGGCGGGCACTGTCGACCGCACTGAGGAAACGCAAGACTTCATCTTCGATGAGATGCTCGGGTATGGCGCTCTCGAGTACTTCGGTGCTGCCACGCAGGATAATATGTGCCTTGCCGATGGCAATGCCGCGGGATACTCCAATGCCGGAAAGTGTCAGGCTCATGTCCTGTTAAACGCCTCCAGTATGTGCACGTTACCCGTTACACTACACTAGTAACCGGTGTGGAATTTATTCCTGTTCGCCGAACCGGCCAGCAACCAGGTTCTCGAGGCTGTCTGCTGCCTCGGTTTCATCGGTACCACTGGCTATGATGATCAGTTCAGTGCCGCGCGAAGCAGCCAGCATCATGACGCCCATGATGCTTTTACCATTTACCTTCTGACCGTTTTTTGCGATATCAATGTCACTCGAGAAGGATGAGGCCGCCGTGACGAATTTGGCCGCCGCACGTGCATGCAGGCCAAGTTTGTTGATGATGGTGACAGGTCTTTCCTGCATCTCAGGAGGTCTCTTTCCGGTTGCTGAAGATGATGCCAGCGCGTGCCCCGTTGATCGCTTTCTCGCAGAGTGCATCCAGGTTCATTTCCGGATAGTTAAGTGTCCGTATCAGCATCGGGATGTTTATGCCCGAAACCACACTGAGATTGTGGCGGTCCAGTAGTCGTGTGGCAATGTTGCTGGGGGTGCTCCCGTAGAGGTCTGTCAGCACCAGCACGCCGCCACCCTGGTCAAGCTCTGTACAGAGACAACTGGCAGTCTCGAACAGTTTGTCCGGGTCGCTGTCCGAAGGGATTGCGAGGGCTTTTGCCTGCAGTGGGCAGCTGCCAAGAATCTCGGTGACCGTGTCCAGCATGTTACGTCCAATGTTGCCATGGGTAATGAGTAGCAGGCCTGTTTTCATTCAAGTTCCCGGTGTCGTGTAACAATTGCGCAGCGCTGGTCGCCGAGTTGTCGTGCCAGCCTGTCAACAAGAAACACTGATCGATGTTGCCCGCCGGTGCAACCGATGGCAATACTCAGGTAGCTGCGGTTGTCCTCCCTGAAACGGGGTAACCAGCAGGTCAGAAAATTTTCCAGCTGCTGGTAGTATTCCCGGACGATTTCTTCATGTTCAAGGTACTCCACAACTTCCCTGTCAAGGCCGGTCAGGTTGCGCAAGCCGGGCTGCCAGTGCGGGTTTGGCAGGCAGCGGGCATCAAAAACGAAATCGGCATCTCCCGGGATGCCATGCTTGTAACCAAATGAGCGTAACAGCAGGGAGAATCCTGTGTTTTTGGTGTTACCGAGGGATTCCATGATCAGGTCACGTAACTGGTGTACGTTGGTGCGGCTGGTATCAATAAACATGTCTGCACTGGCCTCGATCGGAGACAGCAGCTTGCGTTCTTTGTCGATGGCGTCGGCAAGCGGGATATCTGCCCCTGACAAGGGGTGTTTGCGTCGGGTTTCACTAAAGCGCTTCAACAGTGTGGCATCATCGGCCTGCAGGAACAGGATTTTGCAGGCAATACCCTTGTTCTTGAGGCCGGCAATGATGTTCGGGAAGTTGCTCAGCTGGTTCGGGTGGTTACGTGCATCAATGCCGACCCCGACATCGTTGCCATTCGTCCGGACCTGCTCACGGATCTCGCTGGTGAAGGCATCCAGCAGCCCGACAGGGAGATTGTCGATGCAGTAATAATCCATGTCCTCCAACGCATGTAATGCAATACTTTTTCCGGAGCCTGACAGGCCACTGATGATGATGGTATTCATTGGCGAGCATTTTCAAGACGGCGTTTCTGGCGGTCAATGAATGCCTGGCTGGCATTATAGCCCTTGGTGTTCAGGATGTGGTTACGTACAGCGGCTTCCAGCAACACCGCAAGGTTCCTGCCAGGTCCGACGGGCAGGGTGACCTCAGGAATATCAACATCCTGGATCCTGCGCATCTGCTTGCTGCCGTGCAGGCGGTCCACGCGAGTGGCCTCTTCCAGTTCCTGCAGGACAATAATGAGACGCATATTGCGATGCTGTTTGATGGCGCTGGCGCCAAACATGGCGCGTATATTCAGTATGCCCAGCCCGCGCACCTCAAGAAAATCACGCAGCATCTCTGGACAGCTGCCGAGCAGTGTGTCCGGTGCTACCCGGGAGAATTCAGTGGCATCATCGGCAATCAACCGGTGTCCGCGAGTGATCAGTTCCAGGGCCAGTTCACTTTTTCCGATACTGGAATCGCCGGTGATTAATACGCCGGTGCCCATGACTTCCATGAATACGCCGTGCAGGGTGATTTTCTCGGAAAAATAGCTGGCCAGGTAATGTTGCAAATTTTCGATGGTTTCCGGGCTTGGCAGGCTGCTTGAGAGCAGGGGAATGACGCTTGCTGCTGCCATGTCTTTCAGATCGTCCGGTGCCGACAGTCTGTTGGCCATCACGATGAGTGTGGAGAACCCGGAGAACAGCTGTGAGATGGCATCTTTGCGGGAGTTCTTCTTCAGTGAATCCAGATATTCCAGTTCCCGCTTGCCGATTATCTGTATGCGGTGCTGAATAATAAGGTTAAGGTGACCTACCAGAGAAATTTCGGGTGAATCATCCTTGCTTGAATGTATCTGTTTATCCTGGTGCTGTTCCCCGATGATCCACACCAGCCCCAGTTTTTCCTGCTGGGCCTGGAACAGGGTCTGAATTTCCAGGGATGTGCTCATGCAGAAATTCGCTGGGCCTCCCACTGACATAACCGCTCCAGTAGGCAACTGTCAGTGTCGCACTGTCGTAATGCCATGCTGATACCGGCATTGCTGAATATCTCTGCAATGGTTGACAGTACCTGCAGGTGTTCTTCAGTTGAGTCTTCCGGCACCAGCAGGGTGAATACCAGGTCAACAGCTTGTCCGTCGGTGGCATCAAAATCCACCGGGTTTGCCAGCTTGACAAAGGCGCAGACTGGTCTTTCAAGGGATGCTATTCTGCCGTGTGGTATGGCAACACCCTTGCCGAGACCGGTGCTGCCCAGTTTCTCCCGGTTGATGAGGGCGTTAAATATTTCGTTCTGCGAGAGTTCCGGTGCGCTGCTTGCCAGCAGTTCGCTGATGTATTCAAGCAACCGCTTCTTGCTGCCAACGTCCTCACGGCAGGTGGCACGATCCGGCACTAACAAGTCTGTAATGTTCATGGTGATGTCCAAAGAGCCACAAGGCCGGTGTTCAGCCGGTGTGCCTACAGTTCTTTTGCTATTGACCCTTCGCTGCGGTGGTGATCGGTGATTTTTTCCTTGTGCTTTTTGAGCTGGCGGTCGAGTTTGTCAACCAGTGCGTCAATGGCGGCATACATGTTTTCCTGTTCTGCCTCGGCAAATATGTTTCCGCCGCTGATGTGCATTGTGGCTTCAGCCTTGTGGCGCAGTTTTTCCACGCCAAGGACAACATGGACGTCTGTGACGTGATCAAAATGACGCTCCAGTCGTTCCATCTTGTTGTTCACGTATTCCCGTAAAGGAGTTGTGATATCTACATGATGTCCTGTCAGGTTTATTTGCATAGTGAGTCTCCTGTGTTATTGCCTAGGCAAGTCGTTTACGTTCATTGGATGGTGAGATCGAAAGTGACTCCCGGTATTTTGCAATAGTGCGTCTGGCGACATTGATTCCCTGCTCGGCAAGTACGGTGGCCATTTTGTTGTCACTGAGTGGCTTCGCAGGGTTCTCTGCAGCAACCAGTTTTTTTATGATCGCCCTGATGGCTGTAGCGGAACACTCACCGCCTGTTTCGGTGCTGACATGGCTGGAAAAGAAGTATTTGAATTCGTATATTCCACCCGGTGTGTGCATGTATTTTCTGGTGGTGACACGCGAAACGGTTGATTCATGCATCTCAATCGCCTCCGCAATGCTGCGCAGGACCATGGGCTTCATCGCTTCCTCGCCATGTTCGAAAAATCCCTGTTGGCGTTCAACAATGCAGGTGGCGACTTTTAGCAGGGTATCGTGCCTGCTTTGCAGGCTTTTCAGGAACCAGCGTGCTTCCTGCAGGTTGTCGCGCAGGAAGTTGTTGTCTTTGCTGTTGTTGCCACGTTTTATCATCTTTGCGTACATGTTATTGATGCGCAGCCTGGGCATTGCGTCAACGTTCAGTTCGACCTTCCATTTACCGTTTTTGTTGGTGACAAACACATCGGGGACGATATATTCGGGTTCTGTTGTGTCGAACCGCGAGCCGGGCCGGGGATTCATTGACTGTATCAGGTGGATGACGTGTTGCAGGTCATCAGTTGCCAGCTTCATTTTCCTTCCGAGCCGCGTGTAGTCGCGATTGCTGAGTATGTTGAAGTAATCCCTGACAAGTATTTTGGCTTCCTTCAGCCACGGTGTATCCGGTTCATAGTGATGCAGTTGTATCTGCAGGCTTTCCTGCAGGTTGCGTGCGCCGACGCCAATCGGGTCAAACTGCTGGATACGATGCAGGACTGCCTGTACCTCGTCATGTTCGATTTCCAGTCGACCGTCCAGGTTGCTGTGAACATCCTCCGTGCTGACCGCCAGATAGCCGTCAAGATCAATTGAATCGATAATGATGCGGGCTATGTGCTTGTCGGTTTCAGAAAAGTGTGTCAGTTCAAGCTGCCAGGCCAGGTGGTCTTGCAGATTGGCGCTGCTGTTGGCTACCCTTTCCAGCAGATTACGTCCACTATCCGCTTCCGGGGCACTGTAGGTGGTAGCACCTGTGTCAAAGACATCCTCCCAGTTGCTGTCGGTCGGCAGGTCTTCCGGAATGCTGTCGTTTGCTTCGGTCGTGGCAGCCGTCTCCCGTTCTATGCCATTAGCGCCGGCATCCGTTTCCGGTGTCTCGCTGCTGCCCTCGTCCTGTTCCAGCATAGGATTCGATTCCAGCGCATCCTGTACTTCTGCCTGGAGTTCGAGGGTTGAGAGCTGTAACAGGCGAATGGCCTGTTGCAGCTGGGGTGTCATGGTCAGATGCTGACCGATTCTGAGTTGAAGAGTTTGCTTCATAAATGTTTTTCTTGGGACTTCCCTTGGATCACTGCGCCCTTGGTATCTTCATGTAAAAGTATAAGGCATTTTTCGTGCCATACAATCATTATTCCGCGCAGATCACTGCCTAGAGCCGGAATTCACTGCCCAGATATACGTCTCTTACATGCTGATTGTTAAGCACAATGTCGGGTGCCCCCGCGGCAATGACATGACCTTCATTCAGTATGTAGGCGTAATGGCAAATGCCCAGTGTCTCACGCACATTGTGGTCTGTTATGAGGATGCCAATATCGCGTTCACACAGTTGTTTAATGATTTGCTGGATATCTACGACAGAAATAGGGTCAACGCCGGCAAACGGCTCGTCCAACAGGATGAATCGCGGATTTGCAGCCAGCGCACGGGCAATTTCAACCCGCCGGCGTTCGCCACCCGAGAGACTGACTCCCGACTGATGAACCAGATGGCCAATGTGCAGTTCGTGCAACAGAGCCTCCAGTAATTCCTTGCGGCCTGCCTTATTCAGGTCCTTGCGGATTTCAAGGACAGCCATAATATTGTCAGCCACCGAGAGTTTCCTGAATACGGATGCTTCCTGCGGCAGGTAACCGAGACCGTGCAGGGCACGCAGATGCATGGGTTGTCCGGTAAGGTCGATATCGTCAATTTCAATGCTGCCTTCACCGCAGGGTACCAGGCCGACAATCATGTAAAAGCAGGTCGTCTTGCCGGCCCCGTTGGGGCCCAGCAGTCCGACTACCTGGCCACTGCTGACAGTCAGCGAGACGTCATCGACAACTCGCCGGGACTGATAACTTTTACCCAGCTTGTTTGCGTTAAGAATACTCATTGTGGCGGTGGGGGGGGTGGCTTTTTGTCCTTTTCGCTACCTGGCTGCAGGGTGATGTGCACGCGGTCCCCGGGGCTGCTGCCGCCCGCATTGATAGTGTTGTTTTTCAGGTCAAAGATGATGCGGTCACTACGGAATTCCTCGGCACCGGATTGCCAGACACGCGCATTCTCCAGCAGGATGATACGGTCTTCTTTTGCGCGGTATTCAATGCGCCCGGCTTCTGCATGCTGATCGAGATCCTTGCCATCCGGGCGCTGTTGGTAGGTCGCCGGGCTGCCGGTGAGTATAATGTTTTCGATATTGTTGTCGTTGAGATGTACTGTCATTTTACTGCCCTGCAGTATGAGGGTACCCTGTTGCACCTGCACGTTGCCTTCATAAGTGCTGTTGCCGGTTTTCTCATTCAGAGTGGCCTTGTCTGCCTCGATGTTCAGCGGCTGGCTGCGATCACTGGTCAGTCCCCATGCCGTGAATGGTATGACTGCCAGCAGCAGCGCGGCGCCCAGCAGGGGGGCTGTTATCCTGCGGCTAGCCGGCATCATCGCCGGTACCCTCGATGGTTCCCCTGACCCGGGAAAGCAGTTCCAGGACATTGGTTCTGAAATTTGCCTTTAACCCAATGGCGTTGATCACGTAGTGATTGCCGGTAATCGTGGCCGCATTTTCTGTTTCGGCCAGCTTGTCCTCCGGTTTTACCAGCAGATCACTGGTGATGACACGGATAGCGCTGCTGGTCGCGGTTTCGGGACGATGGATATCGACCATTCCCAGTAGCCAGAGCCGGTCGCCTGCCGTGCTGGTCTCGCCGTGCTCGGCGGTTATATGCCAGACTGCCCCGTCCGTGTGTACAATATTGATATCAGGGCGGTCTAATTTGAGAATGTCGTTATTTGGAAAGTGCGTCATGTGTTCGGCCCTGACCTGGTATTGCAGGTAGCCATATTCGTCCATGACGGCAAGGTCAATATTCTCGACGAAAGAGTCGGGCCCTGTAGCGCTGACGCTGGCCGCTTGCCGGCTGTTCTGTTTGTCCAGAAACCAGCCTGTGCCAATGACACTCAGCAGCAACAGTGCAAACAGGCCCAATTGCTTGATATTCACAGATAGCTGTCCAACTCGTCTTTCAGCACGCCCTTGGCCTCCATCAGCATTTCACAGACATCGCGTGCTGCGCCACGCCCTCCACGGCTGGGGGTTTGCCAGTGGCTGTGTGTCTGCACCAGCGGGTGGGCATCCTGTACGGCAATCGCCAGGCCGACTTTGCGCATGACCGGCAGGTCAACCACATCATCACCGACATAGGCGGTTGCCTCTGCCGGTATGCCAAGTTTGGTGGCCAGCTCTTCATAGGCCGGCAGTTTTTCCAGCTGTCCCTGATAAACATGCGAGACACCGAGGTTTGCCATGCGGTGTTCGACGACTTTTGAAGTGCGTCCGGTGATGATGGCGACAATGACACCGTGCTTCTGCAACATCTTGATGCCGTGTCCGTCACGCGAGTTGAATGCCTTGTATTCCTGTCCGTCATCGCCGACGAACAGGCTGCCGTCTGTCAGCACACCGTCGACATCCAGGATCAGCAGGCGTATGCGGGAGGCTTTTTCGAGTATGTCTTTCATATGTCCATTATACCGGTTTAAACCACGCCGGCGCGTAGCAGATCGTGCATATTCAGGGCGCCGACCAGTTCATTCTCTTTGTTAACAACGGGCAGGGCATTGATCCTGGTGCTGTCCATGATTTGCAATGCTTCTGCAGCGAGCATGCCGGGATGGATGACCTTGCAATCGGCCGTCATCACGTCCTGTACCAAGGCCTCGTGCAAATCAACCTTGTGATCGATGACGCGGCGCAGATCGCCATCTGTAAAGATACCGGCAAGTTTACCCTGTTTGTCCACCACCGCCGTCATGCCGAGTCCCTTGCGGGTCATTTCCATCAAGGTAGCGGTGAGGGGCGTTGTCAGGTCGACGTGCGGAATGTCATCACCAGTGTGCATCAGGTCATCAATCAACAACAGCAGGCGGCGTCCAAGTGCCCCACCCGGGTGTGAACGGGCAAAGTCCTCTTCAGTAAAACCCCGTGATTCCAGCAGGGCCACTGCCAGGGCATCGCCCATTGCCAGGGCGGCGGTGGTACTGGCGGTCGGTGCCAGTCCCAGTGGGCAGGCCTCCTTATCGACGCTGACATTGATGTTTGCCGCGGCGGCACCGGACAGGGTGGAATCCGGATTCCCCGTCATCGCAATCAACGGTACATTTAAGCGTTTAATGATCGGCAGGATGGTGACGATTTCAGCGGTTTCGCCGGAATTCGAAAGCGCCAGTAACACGTCGGCAGGCGTGATCATGCCAAGGTCGCCGTGACTGGCCTCGCCGGGGTGGACGAAGAAGGCCGGTGTGCCAGTGCTGGCCAGGGTGGAGGCTATCTTGCCGGCGATGTGCCCGGATTTGCCCATGCCGGTGACCACCACGCGTCCCTGGCAAGCCAGCATCAGCCGACAGGCCTGGACAAAGGTGGGTTGGTTGATTTCCGCAGCCAGTCCGGTAATTGCCCGGGCCTCGGTATCGATAACAGCAAGTGCGAGTTCCTGCAGTTTTCTGTCATTCATGTGGTGAGCGTATTTTCAACCAGGTAGTTGGAGCTGCTATAAGGCTACAGTGAAGTATAACAGGGTCTGGTAGCCTACAAAGGCCGTGGCCAGCAGGGCCCCTTCAATGCGGTTGAGACGGCCGGGGCCGCGAAAGCCGTAGGCCATGACGAACAGCGCCACTGTCAAGCCTATCATGACGGGGTAGTCCCGCGTCAGGACGGCGGCATCAACGGGCCCGGGGCTGAGCAGTCCCGGCAGGCCAAGTACCGCCAACAGGTTGAAGATGTTCGAGCCGATGATGTTGCCGATGGCAATGTCATGCTCGTTTTTGAGGGCACTCATCACCGAGGCCGCAAGTTCCGGCAGGCTGGTGCCAAGTGCCACAATGGTGAGGCCAATGACGAGGTCACTAACACCGATTGCCTGTGCAATCGATACTGCGCCCCACACCAGGATCTTTGAGCTGGCCAGCAGGCACAGCGCACCGACAAGCGTCCAGAAGCCGGCCTTGGCCATCGTCATGTCGGTCGGTACTTCATCGGCAAATTCCTCGCTCATGGAGTCATGGGAGGACTTTTCCTTCATGCCGATGCGGGTCATCCAGATGAGCATAAAGACCATGCCGGTTAGCAGTATGATGCCGTCGAGTCGCCCCAGTGTGCCATCGAGTAGCAGCAACAGGGCCAGTAGCATCACCCCCAGGAGCACCGGTAATTCCCGACGCACGATGCTTGAATGTACGTTCAGCGGCATAATCAGGGCGGTAGCGCCCAGGACCAGGGCAATATTGGTGATGTTGGAGCCGATTGCGTTACCGATCGCCAGTCCGCTGTTGCCTTGCAGGGCGGCGACCCCGGAAACCAGGATTTCCGGAGCCGATGTTCCCAGACTGACGATGGTCAGGCCAATAATGAGTGGCGGGATACTAAAGTTGTAGGCAAGGGCGCTGGCGCCGACCACAAAGCGGTCGGCACTCCAGGTAAGCAGGACAAATCCGCCTGCAATGGCCAGCAGTTCCATCCACATGGTGCTTAGTCAGGCAGATCAGGACAGGCCGGGCATGGCTGGCCCGAGCGGCTGCCGGTTCGCGGGCATGCCGTGCATAAGCCGGCGGGTAAAAAAAATTTCATCAAGGAAGCTCTTGAACTCATTCTGCATTATCATACACGCCGTCATGCACAGACCAAAAGCCTCATGTCTGTGCAACAACCCGGACACCCTGACAGGATAAATAGAGCGATAGCCATATGACGGAACCGGTGGTACAGATCAGAGGCCTGCACTTTGCGCACGGTGAGCGCGTGATTTTTGACGATATCGATCTGGATATCGCGCCCGGTGGTGTGACCGCCATTATGGGGCCCAGCGGTACCGGCAAGACGACATTGCTGAAGCTTATCGGTGGCCAGCTGCGCCCGCTGTCCGGATCTATCCGGGTATACGGGGAAGAAGTGACACAGTTGAGTCGGAAGGGTCTGTATCAGTTGCGCAAGCGCATGGGCATGCTGTTTCAAAGCGGTGCGCTGTTGACAGATCTCAATGTGTTTGAGAATGTCGCCTACCCCATGCGTGAGCACACCCGGTTACCGAAAGCATTGATACGTGACCTGGTGCTGATGAAACTCCAGGCCGTCGGTCTGCGCGGGGCGTCCACCCTGATGCCCAGTGAACTTTCCGGGGGTATGGCCAGGCGGGTTGCGCTGGCCCGGGCCATCGCACTGGACCCGAGTATGGTGATGTACGATGAACCGTTTACCGGCCAGGACCCGATCTCCATGGGGATTTTGGTAAAGCTGATCCGGGAATTGAATGATGCCCTGGGGCTGACCAGTATTGTGGTGTCCCATGATGTGCGTGAAACAACGACTATCGCGGACTATGTTTACCTGCTTTCACAGGGTAAGGTGATCGAACATGGCAAACCTGAAGCCTTGTGGGATTCATCACTGGAATGGTCACGCCAGTTTCTGGAAGGCAGACCGGACGGCCCGGCGGCCTTTCATTATCCGGCACCTGATTTCAGGGACGATCTGTTACGTGGAGGGCTGTCGAAGTAATGCTGGATGCACTGCAAAATCTGGGCAGGGTAACCCTTGGTTTTTTTCAACGGCTGGGGCGGGGGCACCTGTTTCTGCTGGAGATGTTTGCCACGATACCGGGCGTGTTATTGAGGCCGCGTCTGGTCCTGATGCAAATCTATGCAGTCGGTGTGCTGACGCTGCTGATTATCCTGGTGTCCGGTCTGTTTGTCGGCATGGTTATGGGCCTGCAGGGATATAATACGCTGGTTGATTTTGGCGCCGAAGATTCCCTGGGTGTGATGGTCGCACTGTCACTGGTGCGGGAACTGGGGCCGGTGGTTGCTGCCTTGCTGTTTGCCGGACGTGCCGGTTCGGCGCTGACTGCCGAGATTGGTCTGATGAAGGCGACGGAACAGCTGTCCGGGATGGAAATGATGGCTGTCAATCCGGTGCAGCGCGTGCTGGCACCGCGGTTTTTGGCAGCCTTTATCTCGCTGCCCCTGCTGGCGGCGATATTCAGCGCTGTTGGAGTCTATGGAGGCTATTTTGTCGGGGTCGACCTGCTGGGTGTGGATGACGGCGCCTTCTGGGCGCAAATGCAGGATAAGGTCGATCTGCAGGGTGATATATATAATGGTGTGATCAAGAGGATCGTCTTTGGTATTGTCGCGGGCTGGATTGCAGTGTTTGAAGGTTATGATGCAGTGCCGACGGCAGCCGGTGTCAGCCGTGCAACCACTCGTACCGTGGTACATACTTCACTGGCAGTACTCGGGCTGGATTTTGTTCTTACGGCATTGATGTTTGGAGACTAGGATTTTGAATAACAGAACGGTCGAAATCGGGGTTGGTTTGTTTGTGGCTGTGGGTATCGCTGCCCTGTTCATGCTTGCCATGCAGGTGAGTAATCTGGGTACTTTCGTTTCCCCTAATGACAGTTACCTGCTTAAGGCGGGCTTCGAGAATATCGGCGGACTCAAGGTGCGCTCTCCAGTGACGGTTTCCGGGGTACGGATAGGTCGGGTGGCTGCGATCGATTATGACGATGAGGCCTTCGAGGCGGTCGTCACTTTGCGAATTGAATCCAGCTATGATGGTTTTCCGCAGGACACCTCAGCCAGTATTTTTACAGCCGGGTTGCTGGGTGAGCAATACATCGCACTGGAGCCGGGCGGTTCGATGGATAACCTGGTCGATGGTGACCGACTGCAACTGACCCAGTCGGCACTGGTGATGGAACAGATCATCGGGCAGTTCCTGTACAGCGCCTCTGCACCGAAATCAGGGGAGTAGCACATGGCTGACGCACGGCTTGTCGAAAATGCTGATGGCAGCTGGCTGCTTCAGGGTGAGCTGGGTTTTATGTCGGTGCCGTCAGTTTTGCAGCATGCGGGTATGAATATGCTCGGCAAGGAGCAGGTCACGGTTGATCTCAAGGGGATTACCCGGGCAGACAGTGCCGGTCTTGCATTGCTGGTTGAATGGTTGCGTGAGTCGGAGAGTGCCGGCAATACCATTAGCTTTGTGAATGTGCCGGCACAATTGTTATCAATCGCACGCGTTTGCGGGCTGGAAGAGATCCTTTCGCTGAGCTAGTATGTGTTTGTACTTGGAATAAGGACAATAATATCCCATGCAGGGCAGTGAACTTGAAACATTGATTCGGGCCGGCATTGCTGGTGCTGAAGTGATCGTGAAGGGTGAAGGTGATCATTTCGAAGCGATCGTGATCAGTGACCAGTTTGCGGGGCGTTCCATGGTGCAGCAACATCAACTCGTTTATGGCACGCTGGGTGATCGTTTTGCGGGTGAAATACATGCGCTGGCCCTGCACACCTATACACCGGAGGACTGGGCGCACCAGCGACGCATCCAGTAGAAACAACACCCGTGGACAGATTAATTATCAATGGCGGGGAGCGCCTGCAAGGCGAGATCCGCATCTCCGGCGCGAAGAACGCGGTGTTGCCTATCATGGCGGCGACATTGCTGGCCGACAGTCCTGTCACTGTTCGTAATATCCCGCACCTGCATGACGTGACGACCACCATGGAACTGCTGGGTCGCATGGGTATCCATCTGACTGTGGATGAGAAAATGGATATCGTCGTGGATAGCAGCACCATTAGTTCATTGTATGCGCCCTATGAGCTGGTGCGCACCATGCGTTCTTCCATCCTGGTACTGGGTCCCATGCTGTCTCGCTTCGGGCGAGCCGATGTCTCGTTACCGGGTGGTTGTGCCATAGGCTCCCGACCGGTCAATTTGCACATCAAGGGCCTGCAGGCCATGGGGGCGGACATTGACGTGGAAAACGGTTACATCAAGGCGCGTGTTGATCGCCTCAAAGGTGCGCGACTGGTCATGGATGTCATCACGGTGACCGGTACGGAGAACCTGATGATGGCAGCAACGCTGGCCGACGGGGTAACCGTGATTGAGAATGCAGCCCGCGAACCGGAAGTAACAGATCTGGCTAACTGCCTCATCAGTATGGGGGCAATTATCAAAGGTCATGGTACGGATACCATCGAAATAGAAGGCGTGGAACAGTTGTCAGGTACTGAATACAAGGTCTTGCCGGACCGGATTGAAGCTGGCACTTACCTGGTGGCCGGCGCCATTACCGGTGGGTATGTCAAGGTGAAAGATGTCCGTCCGGATACCATGGATGCAGTGTTGCAGGCACTCCGCGAGGCGGGTGCTGACATCACCGTGGGTGCGGACTGGATAGAACTTGACATGCACGGAAAGCGTCCACGGGCGGTTAATATACATACGGCACCTTATCCGGCATTTCCGACCGATATGCAGGCACAATTTACCGCGTTGAATGTGGTGGCCGAGGGTTCGGCAGCCATTACCGAAACCGTGTTTGAAAACCGTTTTATGCATGTGCAGGAAATGCAGCGTATGGGTGCACAGATCCAGCTTGAAGGCAATACGGCGATTACTCATGGCGTGGAACGGCTTACCGGTGCACCGGTGATGGCCACGGATTTACGTGCCTCTGCCAGTCTGGTACTGGCGGGACTGGTGGGGAAAGGGGAAACCAGGATCGACCGGATATACCACATTGACCGGGGTTATGAGCGCATCGAAGAGAAGCTGGCGCAGCTCGGTGCGAATATCCGCCGGGTACCCGATTAGTCCTGATTCAACCTGATAAGGATGGCTATTATTGCCACCGAACCCACGGAAGAACACGGAAAATTAAATACCTTAATGGGGGGTGGGTCGTGTTCTTCCGTGGGTTCTGCCACCCTTATATAAAAAACTGGCGCACAGCGTGCTGGTTCTGCTGGCGCTTGTATAATGGCTGTTTCTCCCTGAAACTTACTGCCCATGAATAACGCGCTCACCATTGCCCTGTCCAAGGGCCGTATCTTCGAGGAAACCCTGCCGTTACTGGCTGCAGCCGGTGTCGAGCCAGTCGATGATCCGGAGACCAGCCGCAAATTGATCCTCGATACCAACCAGTCGGACGTCAAGCTTGTCATCATCCGTGCGGCCGATGTGCCGACCTATGTGGGTTATGGTGCCGCAGACATGGGCGTGGCTGGCAAGGATGTCTTGATGGAGCATGGTGGTGAAGGTCTGTATGAGCCGCTGGACCTGAAGATTGCGCGTTGCCGCCTGATGGTGGCCGGGCCGGAGGGTGGGTTCGAGGAGCAGAAGCGGTTGAGGATTGCGACCAAGTATGTGCAGAGCACCCGGCGGTTTTATGCGGATCGACAGGAACAGGTAGAGATCATCAAGTTGTATGGCTCCATGGAGCTGGCACCGCTGGTAGGACTGGCCGACCGCATCGTAGATGTCGTCGATACCGGTAATACCCTGAAGGCCAACGGCCTGGTGCCACTGGAGCATATTGCCGATATCAGTTCCCGTCTGGTCGTTAACAGGGCGGCCATGAAAATGAAGCATGCGCGTATTACAGCATTTATTGAACATATGAAAGCGGCCTGTGATGTCTGATATAGCCCGACTAAACAGCCAGGATCCCGCGTTTGACGCGGAATTTGAACGCCTGCTGGACTGGGAGCAGGTCGCTGACCCGGCGGTTGAAACCGTGGTGCGTGACGTGATTGACGCTGTGCGTGCACGCGGTGATACCGCCGTGATTGAATATACTGCACGGTTTGATCGCTGGTCGGTTTCATCAGCCGATGAACTGGAGATTTCGCTGGAGTCCTGTCACCGGGCAGTGGCTTCTCTGGAAGAGCACCAGCGCGTTGCACTGGAGCAGGCGGCTATCAGAATACGTGACTATGCCGCTCACCAGAAACTGGAGTCCTGGTCCTATACCGAGGCTGACGGTACCTTGCTGGGACAGCAGGTGACACCCCTGGATCGTGTGGGCCTGTACGTGCCGGGGGGCAAGGCCGCTTATCCTTCCTCGGTATTGATGAATGCAATTCCGGCCAAGGTTGCCGGTGTGGCTGAACTGATCATGGTGGTACCAGCCCCGGACGGTGAAGTGAATGACATGGTGCTGGCAGCGGCCAGTATCGCCGGGGTTGATCGCGTGTTCACGATCGGTGGTGCCCAGGCAGTGGCGGCCTTGGCCTACGGGACGGCTGCCATACCGGCCGTCGATAAAATTGTCGGGCCGGGGAATGTCTATGTGGCTACGGCCAAGCGCATGGTGTTTGGCAAGGTCGGGATCGACATGATTGCCGGCCCGTCCGAGATACTGGTTATTTGTGACGGCCAGACAGACCCTGACTGGATTGCCGTTGACCTGTTTTCACAGGCTGAACACGATGAAGATGCCCAGTCCATCCTGGTCAGTCCGGATGGTGGTTTTCTTGATCGGGTGGCCGACAGTATCGGACGGTTGTTGCCAGAGATGTCGCGGGCAGACATTATTCGTGCTTCGTTGCAGGGGCAGGGTGCCCTGATAAAGGTGCGTGATATGGACGAAGCCGTTGAGATTGCCAACCGCACCGCACCTGAACACCTTGAGCTTTCGGTTGCAGAACCGCAGGCTGTTGTTGCACGTATACGCCATGCCGGCGCGATTTTTATGGGGCGTTATACCGCTGAGGTACTGGGCGATTACTGTGCTGGTCCCAATCATGTGCTGCCAACATCGCGCACAGCACGCTTTTCTTCGCCACTGGGCGTGTATGATTTTCAAAAGCGTTCGAGCCTGATTCAATGTTCTGCGGAAGGCGCCAGCAGGCTTGGTAAAATCGCAGCGGTACTGGCGCACGGCGAAGGCCTGACCGCGCACGCCAGGTCTGCAGAAGTGCGGATAAAAGATTAGTTATCAGCTCGATAAATACCAAACATGATGGCCAGGAAATCCATGGAAACCACGAAAGAAAAATGCCTTGTCCGGAAATATTCCCGTGTTCTTCCGTGGGTTTCTTGGCGATAAAATAAAAACTCTGGCACTCAGTTTAATCTGGTTCGGCGATAATCATGCAGGAAAATATCAACAAACTGGTACGACCGGAGATCAGGGCACTTACGGCCTACCACGTACCGGAAGCCAGTGATCTGATTAAGCTTGATGCCATGGAAAACCCGTGGCCGTGGCCGGGTGCAATACGCGACGCCTGGCTGGCGAGGTTGCGATCAGCTGAAATCAACCGTTATCCGGACCCGGCAGCCCGTGAGTTACAGGCAAACATGCGTCGGGTGATGGGTGTGCCGGATGCCGCCGGCGTCTTGTTGGGCAACGGCTCGGATGAGTTGATCCAGATGATTATCCAGACCGTGGCAGCACCCGGCCGGGTCGTGCTGGCACCGGATCCGACCTTTGTCATGTATCGCCAGATCGCGGTGGTTGCCGGCATGGAATACGTGGCTGTGCCCCTGCAGGATGATTTTTCACTGGATCAGGATGCGGTACTCATGGCTGTGGCCGCACATGATCCGGCCGTGATATTCCTCGCGTACCCGAATAATCCGACCGGTAACCTGTTTGATGCAACACTGCTGCATGCAATTCTGTCCCGTGCAACGGGATTGGTTGTTATTGACGAGGCCTATGCACCGTTTACCGATGCCAGTTTTATGTCGTGCCTCGGGGATTACGGCAACCTGCTGGTGCTGCGTACGGTCTCCAAGATGGGGCTGGCCGGGTTGCGGCTGGGCCTGCTGGCCGGTTCACCAGCATGGCTGGAACAGATCGACAAAACGCGCCTGCCCTATAACATCAGTGTGATCAACCAGCTGACCGGCTGTTTCGCTCTTGAGCACAAGGATATTTTCATGGCGCAGGCCTCCGAGATTCGTATTCAGCGGACGCAGCTCATGGCGGGTTTGCAGCGCCTGCCGTCACTGGCGGTGTATCCGAGTGAGGCAAACTTCATCCTGTTCCGTACGTCACCGGGGCGGGCGACTGAAATTTTCGACGGCCTCAAGGCCGCGGGGATTTTGATCAAAAATCTCGACGGCTCAGTGGCGTCCCTGCGGGACTGTTTGCGCGTAACCGTCGGCACGCCGGATGAAAATGCCGCGTTTCTGACCGCCCTGGAAGCCTTGCTGGGATAGCCCGCATCTCTCGCCCCGCGGTGAGAATGCGGGCTAGCTTGCCGGCCCGTTTCTACCCGGTCGCTGAATCACTTTCGCGTGCGTGGTAAACGGCACGCCTTTTCTTAGGCCGCTCAGTTCAATGGTGGTGCCGGGTTGTTGCCGGGAGATGGCCCTCATTGCCTCGTTTGTTTCCATTATCGACTCGCCATTGATAGCGACTACGATGTCACCGGGTAGCAGGCCGGCATCGGCAGCCGGTCCGTCGCTAATGACCGCACCGATCAGCATACCCCTGGTGTAGGTCAGGCCCACTGTCTTGGCCAGTTGTGGCGTCATGTCCTGTGCCTCGATGCCCAGCCAGCCACGCGCCACGTAACCTTTCTCGATGATCTGGGTCATGACGCCCTTGGCGAGGCTGATGGGGATGGCAAAGCCGATCCCCTGCGAGCCGCCGCTCTGGCTGTAAATGGCGGAGTTGATCCCGATCAGGGCGCCACGGGTGTCTATCAGAGCGCCGCCGGAATTGCCTGGATTGATGGCGGCATCCGTCTGTATGAAATCTTCGTATGCCGTAATCCCCAGGTGGTTGCGTCCGGTGGCACTGATGATGCCCGAAGTCACTGTTTGTCCCACGCCAAACGGATTGCCAATGGCAAGTACCACATCGCCGACACGCAAACGACTGGAATTGCCGATAATAATGCTTGGCAGCTTGTCCGCCGTGATGTGCAGCACAGCCAGGTCGGTGTCCAGGTCAGTCCCGACGACGCGTGCCTTGGCGCTGCGACCGTCAGCCAGCAGAACCTGTATCTGGTCAGCACCCTCAATGACATGGTTGTTGGTGAGTACATGGCCCTGTGAGCTGATCAATACACCGGAACCCAGACTGGTCTGTATCTCCTTGCGCGCCTTTGCAAACCGGTCACCGAAAAACTTCTGAAATATGGGGTCTTTCAGCAGTGGATGGACGCGATGGGTAATAACCTTGGCGGTATGGATATTGACGACCGCCGGCACCGCTTTCTCAACGGCATCGGCATAGGAAACAGGCCCGTTCCATTCGTCAGTCGTGGTCTTGTCGGCAGCTGCCGTTGCCGTGGGTTCCTGCCGGGACTCGACGACCTCAACGACTGTGCCGTTGTCACGCAACAGGTCCGGATCTACCAGCAGGACATAGAGAAAGGCGGCTGCCAGTCCCGTCATGATAGTTTGCAGGATGAAGGAAAGAAATTTGCGTATCGCCATGGGTGGTATACCCTAGTTACCCGTTGAACCGAGAGTACTTTAACAGGAAGTCGTGCGATGGTAACCCTGAAAGCGCTGGTTGATTATACGGACAGCCTGTTGTCCGCTGAACAATTTAACGACTATTGCCCAAACGGACTGCAGGTGGAGGGCAAGCCGGAAGTGCAGCGGCTGGTCAGTGGTGTCACCGCCAGCCTGGAACTGATTGAGGCCGCCATTGCTGTAGAAGCGGATGCGGTGCTGGTCCACCATGGTTACTTCTGGAAGGGCGAGGATGCCTGTGTTACCGGTATGAAGCGGCAACGACTGCAACGCCTGCTGGGTACCGGCACCAGCCTGCTAGCTTATCATCTACCACTGGATGCGCATCCGGAACTGGGTAATAACATGCAGCTGGCCCGTGTACTGGGATTCGAGCGAGCGGGGTGTTTTGGTGACGATGGTGGCATGCAACTGGCTCAATACGGTGAGCTGTCACAGCCCATGAACGGGTCGGCGCTTGCGCAGCAACTTCAGGGGCAGCTGGGCAGGGCGCCACTGCACATCCCCGGACGGCAGTCGATGATTCAAACGGTAGGTTGGTGTACGGGGGCGGCACAGACATATATTGAAGCCGCAGTGGAGCAGGGACTGGATGCCTTTATCAGTGGCGAGATCTCCGAGCAGACAGTGCACGTGGTGCGCGAGTGCGGCATCCATTATTTTGCGGCTGGCCACCACGCAACCGAGCGTTTTGGCGTCAGGGCCCTTGGTGAACACCTGGCTGAATATTTCAATATCACGCATCGGTTTGTCGATATCGATAATCCGGTTTGATAATCGTGCGGGTGTTGCGGGTGAATTATTCTAAACAGCTTGTCAACCGCGTTTTTTCCCGGTCACCCCTTGACCTTGCCGGGTAGTTAGACCATCCTATGCGGTTCTTGAAAAGCGCTTGTATTAAATTAGAATATTCCGAAATAGTTAAGAGTGATATTACCGTTGTGGGCGGCGGACGCTGTCATTACTAATTGATTTTATTAAAATTAATCTGGAGATTGCCATATGGGTGGCGATAAGACCAATTCAGGGCGGCGCCGTTTTCTGACAGCTGCAACAACTGTCGTCGGCGCAGTTGGAATGGGGTTTGTGCTGGTACCCTTCATTTCTTCCATGCAGCCCAGCGCTAAGGCGCGTGCAGCTGGTGCGCCGGTTCGGGCCGATATCAGCAAGCTTGAACTCGGCCAGATGATTCGGGTGAAGTGGCGTGGCAAGCCGGTGTGGCTGGTCAGGCGTACGGAGAAAATGCTGGGATCACTGCCATCACTGGTTAACATGTTGAGTGATCCAGACTCTCTGGAGTCAGAACAGCCGGCTTATGCGCAAAACGAGTTCCGCTCCATCAAACCGGAAGTGCTGGTCACCGTCGGCATCTGTACCCACCTGGGTTGTTCACCGACTTACCGGCCTGATGCCGGTGCCCCTGATCTGGGCGCAGACTGGGAAGGGGGCTTTTTCTGTCCCTGTCATGGTTCCAAATTTGACCTGGCCGGACGTGTTTACAAGTCTGTGCCTGCACCGCTGAATCTGGTGATACCACCGCACCGATATCTGAGTGAAACAGAGCTGGTTATCGGTGAAGACGGGGAGGTCGCATAATGGGCGAGAAATGGAACAAGGGTTTACTTGGCTGGATTGATGCGCGCTTCCCACTCAGCAAGATGTGGTATGAACATCTGGCCGAGTATTACGCCCCCAAGAACTTCAATTTCTGGTATTACTTTGGTTCGCTGGCGTTGCTGGTGCTGGTTATCCAGATACTGACCGGTGTCTGGCTGACCATGAATTACAAGCCGGATGCGGCACTGGCCTTCAATTCCGTGGAATACATCATGCGGGATGTTAACTGGGGCTGGTTGATTCGCTATATGCATTCGACCGGTGCGTCCATGTTTTTCATCGTGGTGTACCTGCACATGTTTCGTGGCCTGATCTACGGTTCTTTCAAGAAACCCCGCGAGCTGATCTGGATCTTTGGCATGATTATCTACGTGTGTCTGATGGCGGAAGCCTTTATGGGCTATCTGCTGCCGTGGGGCCAGATGTCATACTGGGGTGCACAGGTGATAATTTCACTGTTCGGTGCGATCCCGGGTATCGGGGATACGCTGGCCCTGTGGATTCGCGGTGACTTTGTGATTGCAGATGCCACCCTGAACCGCTTCTTCGCCTTCCATGTAATTGCCGTGCCGATCGTGCTGCTGGCGCTGGTGGTGCTGCACATTCTGGCGCTGCACGAAGTGGGTTCCAACAACCCGGATGGCGTCGAGATCAAGACGCACAAGGATGCGAATGGCATCCCGCTGGATGGTATCCCGTTCCACCCGTACTACACGGTAAAGGATATTGTCGGTGTGGCGGTGTTCCTGATCGTCTTTTCCACCATTGTGTTCTTTATGCCCGAGATGGGCGGCTGGTTCCTGGAACGGGATAACTTTATTCCGGCAGACCCGTTGAAGACACCCGAACATATCGTGCCATTATGGTATTTCACCCCGTTCTACGCCATCTTGCGTGCGGTACCTGACAAGTTCATGGGTGTGGTTGCCATGGGTGGTGCCATCTTCGTGCTGTTCCTGCTGCCCTGGCTGGATCGCAGTCCGGTGAAGTCAATCCGCTACCGTGGCACGATCTACAAGGTCGCAGTTGGCGTGTTCGTCATTAGTTTCGTTGCGTTGGGCTATCTTGGGACGCAGCCGGCAACTGCGATTATGACCAATTTTGCACGGCTGTTCAGCGTGCTGTACTTCGGTTTCTTTTTATCGTTGTTGATCATTCCCAAGTTTGAAAAGACCAAGCCGGTACCGGACAGGGTGACGTCATGAAAAAGTATCTGGTCATTGTTTTACTGGTACTGGCACCCGTCTACGCTTTTGCAGCAGGTGGCCACGGTGTACATCTTGATCATGCAAATATCGATCCGACCAACAAGCAGTCACTGCAGCGTGGTGCACGCCTGTTTGTAAATTATTGCCTCAGTTGTCACTCGGCCAACCTGATGCGCTACGAGCACATGGGGAATGACCTGGGGATTGATGAGAAGCTGGTCAGTGAGAATCTGATATTTTCAGATAGCAATGTGGGAGATCTGATGACCGTTGCCACCGCGCCTGATGATGCCAAGATATGGTTTGGTACGGTACCTCCGGATCTGACGGTTATCGCACGCGCACGTGGTGTTGACTGGTTGTACACGTATTTGCGCAGTTTCTACCGGGATGACTTGCGTCATATCGGCACCAATAACCTGGTCTTCCCTGATGTCGGTATGCCGAATGTCCTGTGGGAGATGCAGGGTATTCAGGAACCGGTGATTACCACTGTAAAAGAAGATGACGGGACGGAAGTGAAGGTCGTGGAGCTGGAACTGGTCGAGCAGGGCACGTTGACGCCTGTTGAATTTGACCGCGCTGTTCGCGATCTGGTGAATTTCCTGGATTATCTGGGCGAACCTGCCAAGCATGATCGGCGTGCCCTGGGCACAAAGGTTATTTTGTTCCTGTTGGTTTTTCTGGTGCTTGCCTACATGCTGAAGCGGGATTACTGGAAGGACATTCACTAAACCGGATTCGGCGGATTCACCGAACACCGGACACATTAACCTTGAGGAATGCCTGATATGGCCCTGGTAGCAAATCGCCGTTCTGTTATGAACCTGTTTTCATCAGGGACCTGTCCTCACAGTCATGCGGTTCGCGTGGTGCTGGCCGAGAAGGGCATTACTGTCGAGATTATCGATGTCGACATTAATCAAAAACCGGAAGATCTGCTAGACTTGAATCCTTACAATACGGTGCCGACACTCGTTGACCGCGAACTGGTACTCTATGATCCACAAACCATTATGGAATACCTCGATGAGCGCTTGCCGCATCCGCCTCTGATGCCGGTTGACCCGGTCTCGCGTGCGCGTACTCGCCTGGCGCTGTTCCGTATAGAACATGACTGGTATGATCTGGTGCCTGCCCTTGAGTCGCGGGGTGAAAAGACGTCAGCCAAGGCGCGTAAACAGTTTAGCGACAGCCTGACTTCCAGTGCCGAGGTGTTTGCGGCCAAACCCTATTTCCTCAGTGACGAGTTTTCACTGGTTGATGCCATCATTGCGCCGATCATGTGGCGTCTGCCGCGTTATCGCATCGAACTTCCGCGCCAGGCCAGGCCGGTGATCGAGTACGCTGAGCGCATGTTTGCACGGGAATCGTTCCAGGCAAGCCTGAGCGAGGCCGAGCGCGAGATGAGAGAATAACTGCTCTGGTGAAAATGGCGGCAATTTTTTTTCATAGCCATGAAGCGCAGGGAAGGACACGGAAATATTGCTGGTAAGTCATTTGTTTTTTCGTGTTATTCCGTGGATTCCGCGGTCATGATATTTGTCTTTATCAGATTGAATCTCTTGTCTTTTTCAGTATGACTTCCAGTCGCCCCTATCTTGTACGTGCCATCCATGAGTGGATTCTCGATAACGAGATGACGCCGCACTTGCTGGTTGATATTGAAGGTGATGGTGTAGATGTGCCGGCACAGCAGGGGCAGAACGGCAAGATTGTGCTGAATATCAGTCCGCAAGCGGTTGAAGGCCTGATGCTTGGAAATGACGCAATCGGTTTCCGTGCGCGTTTTGGCGGCATCTCGACGGATGTGTATGTGCCGGTTGCATCGGTACTGGCAATTTACGCCAAGGAGAATGGTCGGGGTATGGTCTTCAGTGAAGACGAAGATGGTCCAGCCCCGGAAGCGCCCGATGCAAAATCAGGCAAGCGTCCGGCTCTGAAGATTGTGAAGTAGTCCTGCTTTCTGCGAAAGGCATTTTCAATGCCTATCTGCAGGGGAGGGGAAGGTAACAGGCTGAATGTTCACTCAGCCTGATTCTGTCTGACCGGTTCCAGCCGTAAACGCGCTGCAGATGCGCCGTTGTCTGTCAGCAAGGTTTCGACGGTTTCCAAAAGCGGGCCCGGTGTACAGACATAAAAGTCCAGTTCCTCTATTGCGTCCAGATCCGCAATGATGTTCGGTAATACCTCGGGTACGGGTCTGGTGTCAGTTGCTTCCAGTGACCGGTAGTGGAAATTATCCAGCGCATCATCCCAGGAACGGCACAGGTTCCCCAGGTAGTGACTGCTCTCGGGGGTCGTCATCCAGTAGAGATACAGATTTTCGGCGATATCCAGTGCCATCGCGTGCTCGATCAGGCTCTTGATGGGACCAAATCCGGCATTGATGGCAATAAACACAATAGAACGGGGTGAGTCTTCATTCAGTGTGAATGCGCCCTTTGGCCCCTTGATGCTGATCACTGTGTTTGCTTTCATGGGCCCTGCAAGCCGTTCGCTGAAGGGATTATCCGTCGTGGCGGGAATATGAAACTGCAGGTTCATGTCGTCACAGGGGCAACTGGCAACTGAGCAGTACTGTGCCGGCAGCCCTTCAAGCTCCAGCGACAGGTACTGGCCGGCAAGGAAACGCAATCGGCTGGTGCGCGGGGTCTTGGCGTGCAGAATAATGACGTGATCATCCGGGCATTCTGTCTTCTTGAACCGGATATCAATTTCCTGCTGTGGAATGTCGCGTGAACCGAGTGCTTCCTCGGCTTCCAGTACCACATCCGTCACGGCGGTGTTGGCGCAGGTGAGGATGTAACCCAGTCCTTTTTCTGTTTCGGAAAGTACATAGTCATGCGGGCAGATTTTCTTCACCTGTCCGGAGACAACCTTGGCCTTGCACTTGCCGCAGTTACCGTTGCTGCAACCGTAGTCCAGTGCGAGGCCGCCACGCAGCCCGGCCTCCAGTATCGAGTCGGAACCTTCTATAAAAAAATCATGCCCGCTGGGCAGGATGCGTACCTGGGCTGCCATTACACGCAAGAATGCCTCTCTGGCCAGTATTTCTGAATCATCCGGTGACGTGTCGGTAGATGCCAGTGCCAGCATAAACCAGTCCTTGAGTTTAGTGAAAGTCCGGTCCTGCGTCTGCTCTGCCTCGGCTGCCAGCTCCTCCATTTTTTGCTGCATATCGTTAACCAGGTTGGCATAGCGGCGGCCTTGCTGCCGGGCCCTGGCCAGTTCCTGGCCCAGTGTCAGAATGCGTGCCGCCAGCGTGTCCGTGTCCGGCGGGTCTTCACTGGCGGGGCGTATGACCTTGTTGACCGCACTTTCCATGATGTGCTCGACTCGTTCGAGCATGGTGGTATCTTCGATTTCTGTCTGCGGGTAGGCCTGCAGCAGGTCGGCGAGCAACAGCTCTCCCTCGAAAGTACGGAGTTCACCTTGCCGGATTCTTTTCTGCAAGGCGCAGCGCTTGACGCCCACCAGACGTGCGGCACGTGAGAGTGTAATGAGAC